>JBGQCZ010000197.1:0-8249 GCA_041495645.1 Gemmataceae bacterium
CGCCGTGATTCCCAAGGAATACATGGCCACGCGGATCGACCTGAAAAACGGGCGCGTGGTCACCGGCATCATTAAGGTCAGGGTCGCCAATGCGTTGACGGTTGCGACGGCGACCGAAACGCTGACGATTCCAGTTGCCGACATCGAGGAAATGGCTGAAAGCGCCACATCGATGATGCCGGACGATCAATTGAAGCCGTTCAGCGATCACGAAGTGCGCTCGCTGTTCGCTTACCTGCAAAGCCCGTCACAAACCGGGTTCCTCGCCACGGCGGACAACGCCAAGGAGTTTTTCAATGGCAAGGACCTCACCGGCTGGGACGGCGACGCGAAACTCTGGAGCGTCGAGAACGGCGAAATCGTGGGCAAGAGTCCCGGGATCAAGAAGAACGAGTTCCTCAAAAGCCAATTGGTTGCGACCGACTTCCGTCTCACGCTCAACGTGAAACTGGTTCCCAACAAAGAAAACAGCGGCATTCAATTCCGCAGCGAGCCGCTTGCAAACGGCGAAATGCGCGGTCCGCAAGCCGACGTCGGCGCCGGTTGGTGGGGCAAGCTCTATGAGGAAAGCGCTCGCGGCCTGCTGTGGGACAAGTCGGGCGAAAAGCACGTCAAAGTGGACGAGTGGAATGAGTACGTTGTTGAAGCGGTCGGCAGCCACGTGAAGACCTGGATCAACGGTCAGTTGTGCGTGGACCTGAACGACGAGAAACTCTCGCGACGCGGCGTATTCGGACTGCAGATTCACTCCGGCGGCGCGATGGAAGTGCGATTCAAGGACTTGAAGCTGGAGGTACTCGGCGAGGAGACGAAGAACTGACTTCAGTATTCCGGGTGTTCCTTCACTTCGACGAAGTGCGAGGAAAAGAGGTCGTTGATTTGGCGCTTGATGGCGGCGCGGCGGTCGTTGTTCTGATAGACGCTACGGGCCAGCTGAACAAAGCGTTGATCAAAGCGTTCGTCGCGCTCGCACATTCGCAGGGAGCCCTCAACGTCCCAGATGGCTTCGTTCACGTCCTTGAGTTGCCGCATGAGCGCGGAGAGCTGGTCCGATGGTGGTATGGCACGATCGCAGGCACTATTCAATGCAGCTAGTTCGGCCCGAATGTTCTGCTGCTTGGCCGGATCGATGACCCGCTCGCGTTTAATTTGCAGGATGGCGATCTTATCGAGCAATTCGCCCGGGGAGATCTCAATCGGAATCGCCTGGGGGTTTGCCGACGTGGAGAGTTTCTTCCTGACTTCATCCGCGATGCGCTCAAAAACGTCATCCCAGCGACCGAGTTTGGTTTGACGGAACAGGCGCATGCTCGAATACCAAGGCGTATCCTCGCGTTTGTCGAGCCAGCGCCAATCGGCCGCAGCGCACAGTGCCACCCACACCGGCACGCCAAGCCCGCCGGCCAAATGGGCGATGCTGGTGTCGCAGGTGATCACCAGGTCGAGGTGGTTCATGACCGCCGCAGTGTCGAGAAAAGCGCCGCCGGACAGGTCGAGCCGGCGGGCGAGATCGATGATGGGCAAGTCGTTGCCCGCTTCGCGAAGCTGCTGCGATCCCGGCTCTTTCTGCAACGAAAGGAGCTGCACTCCCTCCATCCGGGCCAGCGACTCGAATTGTGCCAGCGGAATCGAGCGCATTCGGTCGCTGCCTTGCTTCGGGTTTCCTTGCCAGCAAATGCCGATCTTGAAGTCGGAAAACGACGCAAGCTGCCCGCGCCAAAAACTGTCTCGTTCGGTCTCGGCAAACAGATACGGCGTCGCGTTGGGAATGGAATTGACCGTCGTCTGAAGGACGCCCGGCAAGCTCAGCAACGGACAATGAACGTCGAATCGGGGCAGGGGCTCGCCCATCGGAACGACTTCATCGATTCCATCAACTTTGTCCATCAGCCTCGCGAGCGCCGGCTGCACTTCCGCAACTACCGTCGCGCCAAGATGCCTGACGAGCGCCGCGAAGCGAATGAACTGAAGCGTGTCGCCCAATCCCTGCTCGGCGTAGAGTAGGATCGTTTTGCCCTCGATCGGCTCGCCTTGCCAGCGCGGCGCGGCATAATTCCGTTCGATAAATCCCGGGCACTTCCAGCGATAGTCGTAATCGGGCCAACCTCTTTCAAATTCTCCGAGAGTCAACCAGGCCAATGCGCGGTTGCGGCGAAAAATGGGCCGGTCGGAATCTAGTCGAATCGCTTGGTCGTATTGTTCAATCGCGTCGCGAAAGCGGCACATTTGGGCCAACGTGACGCCAAGGTTATTGCGGGCGTCAACGTGCTTGGGGTCGATTTGAATCGCGATCTTCAATTGCTCTTCGGATTCTTGAAGCCGCCCGAGCACCTGCAGCGTCAGGCCCAAGCTGCTGCGAATGTTGGCGTCCTTGGGTTTCAATCGCGCCGCCTGGTGCAGCCGGTCGGCCGATTCGTCAAGCTTGCCCATTTCGCGCAAGACCGCTCCGAGGTGCATGTGACCGTCAGCCTGGCCGGGGCGCATGAGAACAAGTTGCTCGAAGCATGCGGCGGCTTCCTCCCAGCGCTTGAGCTTCGCAACAACTAGGCCCAGGTCGGATTGCGCGTCGGCGAAATCGGGGCGAAGCCGGACAGCCTGTTGCAAATGGGCAACTGCGTCCTCCGGCTTGTCTTTGGCGTGCAGCGCCAAGCCCAGATTGTGCAAAGCGTCGGGAAAATCGGGCCGCAACCGCAACGCGTGATGGAGTCGTTCGATCGCTTCATCGAACTCCCCCTGATCCCGCAAAGCGTTGCCGAGATTGTTGGCCGCGTCGGCGTCGTTCGGGCGCAGCCGGGCGACGTGGCGGAAATGATTGATTGCATCGATTCGCCGGCCCATCACCGCCATTACGACGCCCAAGTTATTGTGGGCCTCGGCGTAGTCGGGCTTGAAGCTCACCGCCATGAGCAGATTTTGGGCGGCGTCGTCGAGCTTTCCTTGCCGCTGGCAAACGGTCCCCAACAGATAGAGAGTCTCGGCGTGATCCGGCTTGGCGTCGAGAACACGTCGATAGATTTGCTCCGCAACCGCGAATTGTCCAACCCGTTGCTGCTGCCAGCCTTGCTGAAGCGCTTCTTGAATCGTGGCCATTCTCAATCCAGCTTGTACGGGCTGGCCTTTTCTTCTTCGTGACGAATCTCGTCCACCGGCTCTTTGCGGTCCCAGCCTTTGTAAAGCCGGTTCGGGCAATTGAACACGACGCCGGGCACACCGCCGATATTGCGGTAAGCGTGAACGACCCTTAGAGGAACGATCAGCGCTGCGGGGGAGCCTTGGCCAACGACTCGCGTTTCGCGATAGAGGTAGGTGGGCGAATCGGGCCGGTTGTCCCACAAATATACCTTAAATTCCGATGGTCCGATGAAACAGAAGAAGTCCGCCTGGTCGATGTGCTCATGCGGGCCGCGAGACATGTTTGCCTCCGACAACGAAACATAGGCCATGGCCGGGCGGAACTCCGCCGGAATGTCGTCAATGCGGAACAGCTCGCAAAGCCAACCGCGCGGGTCGGGGAACTTCTTGAGCGTCTTCCAAATTACACCGTCGATGGCGCCATCCACGAATTGCATTGTTTCAATCTCCAAATTCAACCGGCAATGCTGACTGTTTTACAGGTTTCAGATTTGGTCACTAGCCCACCCGACCTTCCTGGATATTATCGGAACCATGCCTTCTGCCACGCCGCCCAACGAACTCAGTCTGCCCGGCAAGATAGCCCGCCTCGTACAGGAACGCGGCTGGAACCAGGAAGACTTCGCCCGCATCGCCAACCTCAATCGCCACACGGTCCGTCAGATTCTGCAGTCGAGCGAGCAGCGCAGACTGCGGAACGCCACGGTGTTGGCTTGCGTAAGGGCGCTGGGTCTGACGGTCAGCGAGCTACGCACGTTGCCTTTGGAGCGGCTACTGCCGCGGATGCACGGTGCGCCTTCGGAAGAAAACGAGGACAAGCTCAAGCGCCTTTACGAGCTTGGGAAACAACCGGAACTCATCGCCTGGCTCGACCGCCACGCCGATCGCGCCGGCCGCCTCAGCGCAGCGGAAATCGACGAGTTGCTTGGCTTGCAGGGGCCGGATGGCCCGCTGACGCGATTTGGCGTTGAACACTTCGTTGAAATGTTCGAGCGCAAGCGCCAATTGCGCGAAAAGATCGAGGTCATCGCCGGAACCGAATACCTGAGCCTGCTCGAACAATTTGTCGCATTGCTTCACGAAAAAGTGCAACCGAAATAGCCCCTTGCATGCAACAAATCGCACTTGGCGTCTGGCTCATCAATGGCTTTTTCGGCCACCTGGTCAACGTCTATCTCGCCGGGGACGTGCTCATCGACGGTCTGACGCGCTGGCACTCCTGGTACCTAACGCGAAAGTTGAAGGGGCACAAACTCGCCGCCGTGGCTTTGACGCATTGCCATCCGGATCATCAAGGGACGGCGTGGTTCCTTTGCCGCAAGTTCGGCATACCCCTCGCGTGTCATGAGGCGGATGCGCCCGCGATGGATGGCCGCGGGCCGATGCTACCCAATACCCTCATTGTCAACCGGCTCGGCCGCTTGATCGCCGGTCCTCCGTGGAAGGTTTCTCGCCCGCTGCGCGACGGCGACGAGATCGCGGGCTTTCGCGTGGTTCATGCGCCGGGTCATACGCCCGGCCATGTCATTTACTTTCGCGAGTCCGACCGGGTGGCGATCGCCGGCGATGTGCTGGCCAACCTCAGCTTTCTCACGCTCGAACCCGGCCTACGACTTCCGCCGCCGTTCTTCTGCACGGATTCCGCTCAGAATCGTCGCTCCGTTGAGTTGCTGGCGAGCCTACGGCCATCGCTGGTATGCTTCGGCCACGGCCCGCCATTGCACAAGGTCGAACAATTGCACTGGTTCGTCGAGCGGATGAAGAAGCGATATCCCGACTAAGTCACTTCTTCCGCTTCAATTCAAACACCACTTTGCCGGTCTCCTTGCCGTCGCTGTAATGGGTCCACTCGGTCTTGAGCGTGTCCTTGTCGACAAACGTGTACTTGGCATCGTGCATGTGCATGTCTTTGTCGGATTTCAGATTCGTCGCTTTGGTGAACTTGAAGGCGACTTCCTTGACGTCGCCTTTGGCCGACGCCCTCATTTGCGGTTGATTGCCGAGCATGCAATAGTGCGTGAGGATCAAGTCGTCGCCATCGGGATGGATCATGGTGACCATTTCATGGTCGGAATCGGGCATGATGGTCTCCACGACCGCGCTGCCGCCGGCCGTGACCTTGTATTTGATCTGCATGGTCTGCCCCTCGTTCATGCCGCTGACTTCCTTGCCCGTCCATTCGCCCGCGAGCTGCTTGAACTGTTCGAGCACCGCGTTCTTGGGCGCCTTGGGCGGCTCTGGCGGCACTTTCTTGTCCTCGGCCAGAACAGTGAACGCAAATACGGATACAGCAATCACGAACGAGAATCGCGTCTTCATGATGAACTCCTGTTGCAAACACTGGTGATTGAAAGGGTGAGATAATGCAACACGATTAGAACAGCCCTCCTCGAAGCCGTCAATAGCCCGGCTCATCGTCTCCGTTTTCCTCGCGGTTTCTTCATCTGCGGCGCGGCGATTGGTTTGCCTTCGAATTTCGAGATCAGATCGCGAAGTTCGGCGGCGCCTTCGAAATCGAGCTCCTTCGCCCGTCGCAACATTTCGGCGTGCAATTCCTGACGGTACTCCTGCGTGATGTAGTCCTTGCCGTCCAATCCCGCCGCTTCCTGAGCCATCTTGTGGGCGTTGACTTCGTCCTCGATCGTCAGATCGATCGCGCTTTGTACGGTCTGCGGGGTGATGCCGTGCTCGGTGTTGTACTTGGTTTGCACCTCGCGGCGGCGGTTGGTTTCGTCGATCGCTCGCTGCATGGAGTCGGTCATCTTGTCCGCGTAGAGGATGACTTCGGCGTTCACGTTGCGGGCCGCCCGGCCAATCGTCTGAATCAGTGACGTGGCGCTGCGCAAGAAGCCTTCCTTGTCCGCGTCGAGAATTGCCACCAGCGACACTTCGGGCAAATCCAGCCCTTCGCGCAGCAGGTTCACGCCGACCAGCGCATCGAACGCGCCCTGCCGAAGTTCGCGCAGAACCTGAACGCGCTCGATCGCGTCCAGTTCGGAGTGCAGCCATTTGCAACGCAGCCCCGCTTCGGTAATGAACGTGCTCAAGTCCTCGGCGAGGCGCTTGGTCAGCGTGGTGACCAGAACGCGTTCTTTCTGATCCGCGCGTTTCTTGATCTGTTCGAGCAAATCGGGAACTTGTCCGCGTGCCGGTTTGATGTGGATCACCGGGTCGATCAGGCCGGTGGGGCGAATCACTTGTTCGACCACTTCGCCCCCGCAGCGTTCAAATTCCATTGGCCCGGGCGTGGCCGACATGAACAGAATCTGCGAGAGGTGTTTTTCGAATTCGTCGTATTGCAACGGGCGGTTGTCGAGAGCGCTGGGCAGTCGGAATCCGTGTTCGACCAGCGTCTCCTTACGGCTCCGGTCGCCGGCGTACATGCCACGAACCTGCGGCAACGTGACGTGCGACTCATCAACGATCATCAAGAAGTCTTTCGGGAAATAATCGAGCAAAGTGTAGGGCGGTTGGCCGGCTGTGCGCCCGTCGAACCAGCGCGAGTAATTTTCGATGCCGGAGCAATAACCGGCATTGCGGAGCATGTCCACATCGTAACGGCAGCGGGCCGATAGCCGCTGCGCTTCCAGCAATTTGCCTTCCTGTTTGAATTGCGCTAGCCGCGTGATTAATTCCTCTTCGATGCCGACGACCGCGTTTCTCGTTCTCACCTCGGGCGTTACGAAATGCTTCGCCGGATAGACGTACATTTCATCCATCTCACGCACCGTCTGCCCGCTCACCGGGTGAATCACTGCCAAGCGATCCACTTCATTGCCGAAGAGTTCGATGCGCAGCCCGATTTCCTCGTAGGCCGGCCAGACTTCGATGGTGTCTCCCCGCACCCGGAACTTCCCGCGTTCGAACGCCACATCGTTGCGCTTGTATTGGATATCCACCAATTTCAAGAGAATCTGCTCGCGTTCGATGGACTCGCCCTTCTTCAAATGGACCATCATCCGCTTGTAGTCCGTCGGCGAGCCAAGACCGTAAATGCACGAGACGCTGGCGACGATGATCACGTCCTCGCGGCTGACCAGCGAGCTGGTTGCGGCGAGGCGCAGGCGGTCGATGTTTTCGTTGATCGACGCGTCCTTTTCGATGTAAATGTCGCGCTGCGGAATGTACGCCTCGGGCTGGTAGTAGTCGTAATAGCTGATGAAATAGCAGACCGCGTTGTTGGGGAAGAAGTGCTTGAATTCCTTGTAGAGTTGGGCGGCCAGCGTCTTGTTGTGCGACAGAACGAGCGTGGGTTTCTTGAGAGTGGTAATTACGTTGGCGGCCGTGAAGGTCTTGCCGGTGCCGGTGGCGCCCAACAAGGTTTGAAAGCGCTTGCCCTTTTCAAATCCCTGCAACAGCTCGGCAATCGCCTTCGGCTGATCCCCGGCCGGCTGGTACGGACTCTCGAGTTCGAAGTTCGCGGTCATAGTGCACTTCCCGCAACCGACAAATGCATGAATAGTATATACGGGCGAATAGTATGCGGGCCGGGCCGACCCGAAAATCTCAACTGCCAACCAAACTAAAACCAACTTTTTGGCCAATTTGGGATCCGGCCATTTTGGCCGTATCTCGTTGGTGCACAGGACATTATTTGCCGCCCCCGAAGCCCTCAAACTTTTTGTGGAGAAAGTGGTTGAGTGGTGAGTTAAGGAGTGAGTGGGGTGGTGAGTTTGGTTGTGCGCTGCGTTGAAATCCGAGTTGAAAAATGGGTTTGGAACCGGGTTGGGATGCTGGTTGAAGTCGAGTGCGATGCGCGTGCAATCAGCGCCGTCATCGGCACACCGCCGCGTCCGTCCGAGCCACGAGTTCAGGGTCAAAGCATGCACGATTGGATCACTCGGCTCAATGTGCGTACAAGCGCTTGCGCCCGCCATCGCGGGCAATTCTAATTATAGTATACATAATTCCATTATCGAACAAAGATGCCGTATCGAAGTGTCATTCTTTGCGCAACGCCGCCAGCAGAGGAGCGCGCAGCGTTGAGCGCACGGCCCAGGCCCCCGCGAGCAGCCCGGCAAACAGAACGATGACCAACAGCAAGGAAAGCCGCGCGATGGGCAGCGATCCGCCCAGCGCGAGATGCGGCAGGATCGAGAGCAGCGCCGAACCCACTC
>JBGQCZ010000198.1:0-8228 GCA_041495645.1 Gemmataceae bacterium
CAATTCGCGCTGAATGGCTCGCTGTACTTGTGCTTTCGATGCCCGGCCGCTGCCGGTGATGGTCTTTTTCACGGTTGTCGCGTTGTAGCTGCGCACCGGCAGGTCGCGTTGGGCGCCGGCGAGCAGGATCACGCCGCGGGCATGGGCCATCAGGATCGCCGTACGCGGGTGGGCGTAGTGGGCGTACAACTGTTCGACGACCATGGCCTCCGGCCGGAACTGCTCGACGATCTCAACTATACCATCGTACAGATGGCGAATGCGCGACGCCAGATCGAGTTTGGACTTGGACTCCGGCCCGCGCAGGACGCCCGCTTCGCGCACGCGCGGCCCGCGCTCACCCGCTTCGATCACCGCATAGCCGGTCACGTTCAACCCGGGGTCCACGCCCAGGATGCGCCGGGAACCAGCAGTAGCTTGAATCATCGGCTGCCCAAGTGAATCGAATTAGTGTACATTTATCTCGTCATTCCGCCGGCGAATCATCATGTTAAGGAGCGGAAGAAATCGACGTTAGTCCGCCTTTTTTGGCTGCGTGAGCTATGGTTGTGGTGACGGTTTTCCCGCCTGTGACGATCCCGCCGAGGCTGCCATGCCACTCCCTAACCCCCTGCCCGACGCGTCGCGACACGATGCGACGGACGGCTACGGAGACCTGTCCGATTTCGCACTGCCGACCGCTGAGCCCAAGCCAAGCGCAACTCCTCTTCCAACAATTGATTTAGGCCAGCTGGGTCCGTTGAATCCCAAGGCATCCGGGCCTGCTAAACCGTTGCCCAAACTTACTCCTGGCAGTCCGAAACAGAGTGCTGCCTCGGCGCCCCCGCCGTTGCCTACGGTTCCTCCGCCCTTGCCCGTGGTCCCTCCGCGGCTCCCTGCCGTTCCACCTCCGCTGCCAGCTGCCTTTGAGCCGATTGGGCTAGAAAAATGGAGCGAAGATTCCCTTCCAGCTGTCTCCGGCAGCAAGCTCGCTTACCCGACCGGCGGCCCGTCAATCGCCGACCAAATTGACGCGGCCATCGCGCAAGCGTCGCCGTTTCCGGAAGAGAAACAACCCCCCGTGCCAATTGGCCAGATCGGACCGTACAAACCCAAGCAGCTCATCGGCGAGGGCGGAATGGGCCTCGTCTACCGGGCCGAGGACGTGCTGCTCAAACGAATGGTAGCTCTCAAGGTCTTGAAACCTGAGCTGATTCGCAAGGACAACAGTAAAGTCTGGAAGCTTTTTCTCAAAGAAGCCCAGACGACTGCAGCCCTCCGAGACGATCGCATTGCCACAATCTATCAGGTTGGAGTGGACGGCGACACGTTTTACCTGGCGATGGAATTATTGCAGGGCGAGACGCTGGAAGCGCGGCTGAAACGGGGGCGCATTTCGGTCAAGCAAGCGCTATGGATGGCACGCGAAACGGCCCTGGGATTGGCTGTGGCCCATGATGTCGGGCTCGTTCACCGCGACATCAAGCCCGCCAATCTGTGGCTCGAAACCGGCCGCGGCAGCTCGCCGCAAGTCGATCGCTTGCGGGAATTCCGCCCGCCGGAAGAACGCGAAACCGATTACGCCCGACTCAAGATCCTGGACTTTGGCCTCGCTCAATTGTCGATCGAAGATAAGGGACGCGAACGAGTCGTCGGCACTCCGGGCTACATGGCCCCGGAACAGGCGGCGGCAAAACCGGGCGACGCCCGCACCCGAGTCGTCGGCACTCCGGGCTATATGGCGCCGGAACAGGCGGCGGCAAAACCGGGCGACGCCCGCACCGATATCTTCAGCCTTGGTGTCGTGCTCTACCGGATGGTCACGGGCGAAATGCCGTTCAAGGGCGAGACGTCGATGGAGCTCTTGACGGCAGTCGCCACGCAACCGGCGCCGTCCGCCTTGCTGCTCAATCCATCCTTGCCGCCCGCCCTCGCGGACCTGATTCGGAAAATGCTGACTCACGACCCGATGGGCCGGCCCAACACCGCAACGGACGTGGCACGCGCCCTTGAGCGCATCGAACGCGATTTGGATGAGCCCGCACCCCAGGCGGTTCCGAATCGGTCCAAGCGAAATCCGCTGGTTTGGGCGCTCGGCGGCGGCGGCTTGGCGCTCTTGGCGTTCGTCGCGTTTTGGTTTGTCTTCAAGGGCAAGAATGAGGCCGAGCCGCTGCCGGAAATTCCGCCCGTGGCCGCCAATGCCGTGCTTACCCCGCGCGACGTCATCAATCGCGTCGGCGAGGAGGTCACGGTCGAGTTTACCGTTGGGCACTTGCAGCGCGGCGACGAAACGACTTACCTCTACGAAAACAAATCCACCGACGAGAACGTGCAATTCCGCGTGGCGATTCCGCGGCACCTGGTGTCGGACATGCGCAAGCGCGGCACGAATTGGCCCGAGGCGTTAAACGGCGCGTTGATTCGCCTGGACGGTCAGATCACCCGCGACGGCAAGTTCGCGGAGATCCTGGTCGGCGATTTGGATCAGTTTCACAAGATCGTCTACGCCGAAAAGCCGTCGCCGAAGCCGAAGCAGCCGGACAACGCGGCCAAAGCGCCCGGCGCGTCGGTGAACGGGCCGCCGCCCGGCTCGAATTCCAACCGCTCCACGACCCTAGCACCCGGCAAGAAACCGCCGCCAAACACCGGCAAGGATTTGACCGAGGCGCTCGAGGACTTCGTCGAAAGCCCCTTCGGCAGTTTTCTCGGCGGACTCACACCAAAACCCGGCGATAAGCCGAAGCCAGGCGACAAGCCGAAGAAATAACCAACCGCGATGCTTCAAGCAAACGAGCCGCTTGTGCCTTGGCCTGCTGGCCAAAGCACAAGCGGCTCGAACTGTTCGAATTTCTGTGAATCAGCCCTTACGGTGGCGAATTTTCGCTCGCATCCGGCGCTTTTTCCGGCCGACCTTCCGTCGGCCAGTTCCGCGTCGTCGGCCCATGCACGTGCTCCTTCCATCCGGCAAGTTCGAGTGATTTCTTCAGCAAGAGAGAAATCTTATGCCGCCAAGCCCCGGCGACAAGCGGTTGCCGCGTCACTTTGCTCAATGCGGCTTCACCGAGCAGCCTTCGATCACGTATTTCCCGGTTTCTCCCGTGTCCACATCATGGCGAGCAGCATTGCTGCGCGGCCGCTATTTCTTGGAGAGCTTGAAGTCGGTGAATTCGTGGACGATTTCCGCCGTCGTCGAGTTGATCACGGCCACGCCGGCTTTGACTTTGCCTTTCAAGATGATCTCGTCGCCGTTCGGACGGCGCGCGGCCCAGGACTTTCCGTCCTGGCTCACGAAGAGGCTGATTTTTGCCGTTCTTCCGTTCGGCGC
The DNA here is from genome assembly GCA_041495645.1 of Gemmataceae bacterium. Classification (GTDB taxonomy): domain Bacteria; phylum Planctomycetota; class Planctomycetia; order Gemmatales; family Gemmataceae; genus JBGQCZ01. The sequence continues at coordinate 3,305 of JBGQCZ010000198.1, forward strand.
GGAGATAGGTATCCTCGTCCGGAGTCTTGGCGCCGCCGGCGGCGCTCTTCGTCCCTTGAGAGTGGAACTCGACGGCGACGAAGACGTCGCCGCGCTCGCCGTTGGCGGCCCGCAGATAGCGGACGAAGTTTTTCCCGTCCTGCCACAGCACCAGTCCGCCGCCGACAAAACTGGCCGGCTTCTCCTTGTTGGACGAAGTGTTGGCCTTGGGCCGCTCGAACTTGTTGACCTTCACTTCAATGACGAAATCGCCGTCCGCGTCTTGCAGCACGCGCGGCGCATCGAGGTTGTTCCAGCCCGGCAAGGGATTCAGATTTTGCTGCGTCCCGGGCACGGTGATGGTGACAATGCCAGCCTTGCCCAAGACCTTGCAATCCCCGGTGGGATCGACGACCTCACCCCAGTCAGGGATGGTTTGCGGTTTCTTGTCCTCGGATCGGCCCAGCGAGGCGGACAAGTGAAGACCCATGACCAAGACGAGAATCGTGCGTAAGCATCTCATGGTCTTTTCCCTTGAGTTCCCGACCAATTTTTCGCCTGCTTAAATCCCGACGACAGGGTGCCACGCAGCGCGCATGAAGACTGTCACCGTTTTTCCTCACGTTTTTCCTTGACGGCAAACCGTGAATGTACCCGTTTCCAGAATTTGTGCGGGTGTTCGTGTATGGCATCTGCTAACACAAGCCACTTCTCCGGGAATCCGTCAAGGCCCGTAAAATCCTCCGGGATAGTCTCCGCCACCTCCGCCGCCTCCGCCGCCTCCGCCGCCTCGATTAGGACAGCTACCGGGGAAAGATCTCGGTTGGTACCCCCAAAACCCCCAGCGCTCTCCCCAATCGTAAAAATCTTCCCCCATGAATTGACCGGATGGATCATACCATCGTGTACCCGGTTCATATGGATGCGAGGCGTCGTAATAATCCTCTCCAAGCGATTGTCCGGACACATGTTCATATATCCAGTTATCGGCCTGCCCAATTTTGCTTCCTGCCCAGAACCCCCCTGAGCCCACTGCCAACCAGTCGGCCTTTTTGATTCCCGCTCCAGTCCCGACGCCTCCAACACCGGCCACGTCGCCCGCTGTACTAACTGTCCATGTGTACCCGCTCTCGATCCCGGCGTCGGTACTCGGGTCGGTGATGAGCCAGCTCGGTGTCAAGCCCAGGGGATCGAACCGATTGACCGGGTCGTTGTTGGCATATGCAAGCAGGTTCAATTGGCCGGAGCGAAACAATATCGGATCGACGCCGGTCCAACGGCCTGTCGCGGCGTCATAATCCCTCGCAGTGAATCGCACGAGTGTCGTCTGCGGGTCGTACAAACCGCCCGCGAACCCAAACGGCTGAAACCCCGATTTCGAATCCTGCGTCACGTTGCCGAATTCGTCATACTCCATTCGCTGCGCGATTTCGCCGGTTGACACGTCAACCACCAGCCGGACGCTGCCGAGGTGGTCGGTGAGGAGGCGATAGGTCTTGCTGGCTTTCACCAGGTATTCCGGCACATTGATCCTGGTGCCGTAGATGAAGCGGCTGACCACATTGCTGTCACCATCCAATTCGGCGATGGGCCGCAGTCGGCTCTGGTAGAGGAAACCCTGGACCAGCTTGCCGTTCACTTTCTTGCCGACACGGCGGTTGACGCCGTCGATGACGTACTCGATCTTCGTGCCGTCCGGCAGCCTCACCACCCGCAGGTTGCCGCGCACGTCATAGTCGTATCCCGTCTTCTTGCCGCCCTCCGTCTTGCTCGTCCATTCGCCGTTGGCAGTGTGGCTGAACGTAGTGTCGCCATACTTAAGGATTCGATCCTGGTCGTCATAGCTGCCGGTGAAGCTGCCGAGCTGGCCTTCATACTTCAGCCGGTTGCCGTTGCTGTCGTACTCGTAATGGCCGACCTTCGTACCGTTCTTCGTCACGTCCGTAAGTCGTCCGGCGCGGTCGTAGTCATAGGTCTCGGTATCGGTCTTGCCCGCGATCGTTTCGATCTTCTTGGCAATGCGGCCCAGGGCATCGCGCTCGTAATGGACAGAGAAGATTTCCGCCCCCTTGACCGAGGCGGTGAAGCGCTTGCGCTCGCCGAAGCCGTTGAATTCTTGGGCGGTCGCGACGTTGCCGAGATTGGTGCCTTTGAGAAACCCGGTCTTGGGATCGCGTTCCATCTTCAGGTCGCCGGCCTGGGTTGAGAGACCATCGGCATCAAACTTGTTCTCGGTGGCCGGGCCGCCGTTCACGCTGATGGACGTCGTGCGGAAATCGTTGTCGAACTTCCGCGTGACGCTGCCCTTGATCGCGCCTTCCCAGGTAGTGCCGGTGAGCAGGAAACCATCGTAGGCATAGGACAGGCTGCCGTCCGGGGACGTGATGCTCTTGAGCTGCTCGGTCTTGGCATCGAAGGCGAGGTTGATTTTGCCGGTGGGAATGGTCACCGTCTCGAGATGGCCCACCTTGTCGTAGGCCAGATCGATGGCTTGGCCGTCCGGGCGGTTTATTTTCGTCAGTTGTTTGTCCTTGTTGTACCCGTAACTGGTGTCCTTGCTGCCCGCGCCGGCATTCGGTGGCTGATAGTCCTTGGTCAAGTTTCCCGGCGTATGCTCGAAGGAATGCGCCGGGCGGCCCGGGGGAGTGAGGGATTTCAGGTTGCCGTTGGGATCGAAGGCAAAGCCGATTTCCCGGCCGTCCGGCAGAATCTGTTTGCTGACCCGGCCGGCCTTGTCGTGCTCGAAGCGCACCTTGCGCTTCAGCGGATCGGTGATGCTGGCAAGCCTTCCGTCCTTGTTGTATTCAATGCTGATGACGCGCGTCTCCTCTCCGACTCCTTGGGTGATCGCGGTCAATCGCCCCTGTTCGTTGTAGGTGAAGTTGACGGGGTGGAAGCCGGGCGCCTGTGCCCGCACCACCCGGCCGTTGCCGTCCAGATTCGTGACGGTCTGGCGCCCGGCAGGGGTGCTGTTGGTAATGGCTTTCTTGCCCACGTCCCAGGTGCTGGTGTATTTTCGGCCGTTCACGCTGAGCGTGTCGGTCAGGGCCTTGAGGCTCAAGGGGTTCGTGGCGTCGGCCAGCACCGTCTTGCGCTCCATAGTGACGAGGGTGGAGCGCCCTCCGGGAGTGGACACGGAGGAACTCCTGGGCAGCGGCGCCTGCATGCCCCAGCGCGGGTCGGGCTGCTCGGCGCGCGTGGACACGGTGCCGTCGGGATGGTTGATCTTGGCGCTGCCGTCGAGAGCGACGAGCATTTGCGTCTCGGCGCCGCAGCAGCATTTGTTGACAAGTTTTTCCTCCCCGCTGGGGAGCCTTTCCACGAGATTGGTGGTCGCCGGCTTCAAAGCGGTCGTGACCGCGACTTCGAGCCGCCTGCTTCCCTCGGAGCGGGCCAACGCAATGAGTCCGCCATCCGGGCCCTCGTCCTTGACCAGCCGGCCCAGTTCGTCGTAAGTAAAGCGCGAAACGTGGCCTCGGGCATCGGTCACGGAGGCGAGCAAGCCGCCCTGGCCATAGGCGAAGCGCATGGTTTCGTCGGCGGGATTGGCAACACTGGCGAGGTAGCCGGCGGGGTCCAGGCTCAGGGTGGTGCGCTGACCGTAGGGAGCAACGATGGCTGTGGGATTTCCGGCCGCATCGCGCTCGATGGTCGTGGCGTTGCCGTAAAGATCCTCGACCTTGGCCAGCCGTCCCGCCTTGTCGTGGCTGAAGCGATAGAGCGGCTTCTGGGTGAGGGTATCGATGGTTTCGAGGTGCCGGCCGTCGGCGCTGAATTTGTACAGTTCGCGGCCATCCCCGGAGGCAATGGCGATTTCCTCATTGGTGAATCCAGGCAGAGGCGCCGTGAGGCGGTAGAGAAGATGGCCGGGGGTAAAGCCGCGCTTGGCATAGTCGTATTCAGGGATTTCGCAAATATACAGGCTGCCGTCCACCCCCAAGGCGATCCCGCTGGGATCGTGCAACCGCGCCTGGGCGGCTCGGGAGCTCTTTTCAGGTTCCAATGCACCGCCGCCGGCCGTCGTGGCAATCACGCCATCCGGCAGCAACCGGCGGATACGGCTATTGGCGTCGCCAACATACAGACTGCCGTCCGGTCCCAACGCCAAGCCGCGCACGTAAGAGTAATCCGCCGACCAACGTCCGCGGTAGGTGCCGGCGCCTCCAGAAATCACTTTGCCCACGTAGTCCAGGCGCGCCTGGGTTGCGGGGCCGCCGTCGCCAAGTTGCCTATCTTTGCCGCCGCCGGCCACGGCGCGGATAATGCCGTCCGGTCCCACGCGGCGGATGCGGTGGAACGCAGGAAGGCTATCGGTGGAGAAACAGCCGTCGTAAATGTAGAGGCTGCCATCCTGTCCCGCAGCCAGGCCCGCGGGGCAGCTGAGCTGGGCCTGCGTGGCCGGGCCGCCGTCGCCAAGAAAGGCGTCCTTGTCGAGTGCCTTGCCAACGCCGCCGCCGGCCACCGTCGTGATGATGCCGTCAGGCCCCAGCCGGCGGATGCGGTGATTATTCGTGTCGGCGATGTACAAACTGCCGTCGGGCCCCAGGGCGATGGCGGTGGGCTCATTGAACTTGGCCTTCGTGGCAGGGCCGCCGTCACCCTCGAAGCCCATTCCCTCATTGCCTTTACTCAGGTCACGCGGGGGCTGATCTGCCCAGTCGGTAAACTTGGGCGTGCCCGCAACGGTGCGGATGATGCCATCGGGACCGATCCGGCGGATAACATGGCTGCCGGTATCGGCGATGTAGATGCTGCCGTCCGGCGCCAGCGCGAGCGAGTGCGGCGCGTACAAGTGCGCTTTGGCGGCCGGTCCGCCGTCGCCCTTGAAGCCAGGCTTGGTCCCCGTGCCGGCAACCGTGTGGATCGTGCCCTTGGGCACAATCCGCCGAATACAGTGGTTCTGCGTATCGGCAATAAACAGGCTGCCGTCCGGACCCACAGCCAG
>JBGQCZ010000199.1:0-8224 GCA_041495645.1 Gemmataceae bacterium
CACCGAGCGCCAACGCCGCTGCCCCAATCGCCAGACCGCGCTTGTCCAGCCGCGCGAGCAATTTGGCTTTCGCCCGTGTGAGCCGGCCGGAAAGCGTGCCGAGCTTCCACCCAAGTTGGGCGGCCGCTTCCGTGGCCCCCTTCCCTTCCAGGCAACACAAAACGAACGGTACTCGCAACGAATCCGGCAGCAGGCTCACCTCTTCGTGAACCGCCGCCATCGCGGAGTCCCAGGCTGAATCGGGAACGGCCCGGCCATTCTCGGTCCTGGCCGCCGCGCGTTCGCGGTTCTTGCGCCGCATCGCTTGCCGTCGGGCACTCCAGCAAACGCGATACGCCACTCCATGCAGCCACGGGCCGAGCTTGGCCGCATCTCGGATCCGGTCTGAATGTTGAACCAGCGCCAAGAACACGGCCTGAAAGGCATCCGCCGCGTCCGCTTCGGCCGGCAACAAATTGCGGCAAACCGCCAAGACCAGGCGGCCATAGCGGTTTACGAGTTCCGCGAATGCCGCTTCATCGCGGCCATCTCGAAAACGCGCCAGCAAATCGGCGTCCGCAGCCGGCGCGATGGCGGACTTGCCCGCCACCGCCGCGGCATGTCGAAGAATGGTTCGCAGATGTCGGCTTTCCACCGGCAATCCTCGCCCCGGGTCATTCAATTAGTACCCGTGCCCAGGGGAGTTCTACATCGATTGCGATGAGAATCTTTGCTCAGAAGAGACTCATTCCCGGCAATCATTAGAAAGTAACTCCTTTGGAAAGAACGGTGGCTTGGCGCCGGTCTTCCGGATACCATGACTTCGGTATTGATCTCGCTACACTTGCTGAGGATTTTCCATGCGTAGGTTGCTTGCGGTCATCGTGCTGGCCGGCTTCGTGGTTGTTGCCAATGCTGAAGACCCGAAGAAAGACGAGCCCAAGAAAGAGGATGGTCCGAAGCTGAAGGTCGGCGATCCGGCGCCCCCGCTGAAAGCCGACAAGTGGCTGCAAGGCCCCGAAGTCAAGGAATTCGCGTCCGGCAAGATTTACGTGGTCGAATTCTGGGCCACTTGGTGCGGACCATGCATCGTCATGATGCCGCACATGTCCGAAATGCAGATCGAGTATCGCGACAAGGGCGTTACCTTCATCGGTTTCAGCGCCAAGGATCCTGGCAATACGGCCGAAAAAGTTACCGAGTTCGTCTCGAAGCGCGGACCGAAGCTCGGCTACACCTTTTGCTACGGCGATAACCGCGAAACCTACGACGCCTGGATGACGGCCGCCAAGCAAAACGGCATTCCCTGTTCCTACGTCGTCGATCAAAACGGCAAGATCGCCTACATCGGCCACCCGATGTATTTGGATGTCGTGCTGCCCAAGGTTGTCGCGGGCACTTGGTCCGAGGCCGACGTCAAGAACTTGAAAGCCGTGGAAACGGACGTCAACTCAGTGTTCACGGCTCTCAACAAGCCAGAAGTCGAAGGTCGGCGCAATAAACTGGACGAGGCGGAGACAAAGGCGCTGGTCGAGGAAGCTCTTAAGGCCCTTGCCGATTTCGATGCCAAGTACCCGAAGCTCGCCAGCATCCCCTACTTCATTTCGCCCCGGATCAGCCTGCTGGTGAAAATCAAGAAGTTTGACGAAGCAAAGAAGATGGCCAGCGAGGTCATGGCGAAAGCCGTCAGTAAGGACGATCCGACGGCCCTACGATCGGTGTCGGCGGCGATGCGAAGCGCGCCCGATCAGAAGGAACTCGTCGCCATCTCGTTGAAAGCCGCCCTTGCCGGGCTGAAGATGGCCGGTGAAAAGGACCTCGGCAGCTTGCTCAACGTGGCCGACGCCTACTTCGTTTCCGGCGACAAGGCCAAGGCCCGGGAATACGGCGCCAAGGCCGTCGAGGCCTCGGACAATCCTCGCACGAAGGAAGCCATCGAGCGTATGGTGAAGAAGTACGAGGAAGAAAAGAAGGAAGAAAAAAAGGACGACAAGAAGGAAGACAAGAAGTAACGCCGCGTTTGCGAAGGCGCGTCGTGAGTTCGTCACGACGCGCCATCTTTCATTTCGGTTTCGCTGCATTTCAGTCGACCAATCAGGAGCAGATCATGAAAGTGGGCGCTCGCAACAAGTTGGAAGGCGAAGTGGTCAGCATCAAACGGGGAGCGGTGATGTGCCAGGTTCTCGTGCGCATCGCCGGTGGAGCGCACATGGAATCGGTCATGACCATGGACTCGGCCGATGAGATGGGCCTCAAAGCCGGCGACAAAGTCCGCGTCGCCGTCAAAGCCGTGAACGTGCTTCTGCTCAAGGACTAACCAGCCACTTTGCACAACGGCGCAAACACCCCGGCGTTCACCAGGCGCGTGCATCATGTTTCCCACATTCTTGAAAGCGTTTGTTCATCCGCATTCGGTTTACAAGCTCGAGTATCCGGCGCATTGGGACCAGGTCACGGAGAAGGACGGCGAGTCGTGCGGGTTCGGGCCGCACGAGCGCGACGACGTCGGCCTGTGGATTTCGATCATGCCGATGAGCGTGGACACCGACAAGCTGGAGAAAGAACTGCCGAACATCATGCAAGCGGCGCTCGAAAAGACGGAAGCCGCCAATCTTCGCCGGGACACATCGCTCCGCCACTTTGGGCTGGTCGCCGACATGAAAAAGGAAGGGCAGGGCGGCCACTACTGGATGCTAACCGGCGGAGACACGATTCTGTTTGCCAGCACGCAGGTTCCGACCGCCGAACGCGACGAGTGGAACCCGATTTTTCTCCAGATGATGGCGAGCCTGCAGATTACTCGCGAGGACGAGTTGGTTTTTCGCAAGGTGGCCAACGAGGTGATGGCCCAACTGCGTTTGCGCCTGCCCGATCAGGATTTTCAGTTCGAAGCGAACAAGATTCGCGGAAAAAACCGGGTCGTGTTCCTGGGCAACGTGTATCGCGACGTCCGCGACGCGCCGGATCGACGCGAGCAGATCATCAAGCGCTTCGTGGACACGCTGAGCCAGCCGGCGGCGGCGGAGTTCGGTCAGGAACTTTGGGACGACGCGCGCGGCCGGATCCTGCCCGTGCTGAAGCCGCAAAACTATGTCCACCCCGACAGCCCGACGGAACACTTGCTGACGCGCGAGTGGCTTGCGGATGTGCTGGTTTGTTACGCCATTCTGAACAACAAGACGTTCCGCTTCGTGACCGGCTGGGACGTGAACCGCTGGGGAACCAACGCCGACGACCTCGACAAGCATGCGTTGGACAACCTGGCCCGCCAGCCGTGGCCGAAACAACTCATGGGCGCGCGTTTCAAAAACGAAGGCCAGGTGATCGTGGTGGACACCGACGACAGCCTGGCGTCCAGCCGCTTATTGCATCCGGACTTGCACAAGCTCTTTTCCAGCGCGCTCGGCAGCCCATTCTGGGCCGGCATCCCCTGCCGCAACCGGCTCGTGCTGTACTCCGACCGCAAAGCCCTGAAACAACGCATCGGCCGCCGCGTGCGCAAGGACCACGATTCGTCCTCCTATCAAATCACGCCAAACTCATTCCTGGTCACCCGCGACGGCATCGCCCCCGGGCTGACAAAGTAAATTCGGCGCCGTCAAGACTTGGTCTGAGTGAGGAATTTCCCCACCAGACAGCAAAAGGCGACGTAAACCACGACGCCGATCAGGATGAAGAGGCAAGTCATTTTGGCGACGGCCCCAATGCGAAAAATCCGGCGTCGAACTGTCCCTAACTCTCCATTACCCGCACGGAGCCAAAGTCCTTTTCACGCTGAACCAGGACACAACATGTTCGAACCACGGAGAAAGGCATCCGCCATTAGTTTCGTAACGTGAGGTTTCATCTCGCGGCGCGACAAAGCGAAGGACCATACCAGGCCGCCGACAGCTGCGGGCGCCCCGCCACAGAGCATGATCATTACCTGCCAATCAGTAGTGTCCATAACGTCGGTCGGCGACATGGCCCAGCCGATTGCAACGGCGCCGACGAAAACTGCGAATCCGCAGAGCGTAGGCCACCAAACGCGCCACCGGGGTCGCGAGAGCTTGCTCGAGAGAATCATGCGAATACCTCACGATGGGGCAATGAAGCACGGCGTACATGTGTCTGGCGTTCCGCGCAACATTCCTACAGGCTGTCGGTGTTTCTACAATGTAAGGCACGTGCGAGCCATGTGGCAACACCCCCAGGAGGCTGCGCCGGCAGGGAATCGACCAGGACTCCAGCGGACGTTGCATCGCTTTCTCTTGCGGTATCGCCGGCCAACACGATTCAATCTTTGAGAGCAATGTCATGTCAACAGCCAGCGGTCCTCCACCCATTTATTCACCGGGCCTTGAAGGCGTGATTGCCGGCGAAACGGCGATTTCCACGATTGAAGAAGGGCTTTGCTATCGCGGTTACCCGGTCGGCGAGCTTGTTGAACATTGCACGTTCGAAGAAGTGGCGTTCCTGCTTCTCTATAGCGAATTGCCGAAACGGACTGAACTTGTCGAATTCCGAAAACGCGTCGCGGCCAACCGCCACCTTCCGCAGCCATTGCGGACGCTTCTGCACACCCTGCCCAACGCGACTTCCGGAATGGACTCCTTGCGCTCTTCCATCAGCGTCCTCGCCCATTTCGATTCCGACGTGAACGACAACTCGCGGGCGGCGAACATTCGCAAGGCCGAGCGACTTCTGGGTCAGATTCCGTCGGCGATCGCCGATCAATACCACTTCAGCCAGGGCGCGATGGGTGTAGCGCCGCGGCCCGATTTGTCGCACGGCGCGAATTTTCTGTACATGATTCGCGGCGCCGAGCCGAGCGCGGAAGAGACCAAAGCGTTTGACGTTTCGCTGATCCTTTATGCCGAGCACGAATTCAACGCTTCGACCTTCACGACACGCGTCGTCGCTTCGACCGAATCCGACTTGCATTCGAGCATCGTCGCCGGGGTCGGAGCGCTCAAGGGCGCGCTTCATGGCGGAGCCAATGAGCGGATCATGGAACTGCTGCACGACGCGGGCGGGCCTGGAACGGCCGAAGCGTGGGTCATGGATGCGCTCGCGAAAAAGCGCCGCATCATGGGCTTCGGCCACCGCATCTACAAAGCCGGCGACGTGCGGGCGGGGATTCTCAAACCGATTGCCCGAGAACTGGCCGACGCCGCCGGGTTCGGCAAGTACGAAGAAACCGCCGAAATCGTCGAAGGCATCATGGCTCGCGAAAAGAAACTCTACCCGAACCTCGATTGGCCCGCCGGCCGGCTATACAACGCTCTCGGTCTGAAGAACTCGCTCTACACACCGATCTTCGTGATGTCCCGTGTCGCCGGCTGGAGCGCGCACGTCATCGAGCAACATGAACACAATCGGCTGATTCGCCCCCGCAGCCGCTACACGGGGCCGGGCAAACGAACGGTGCCGACTGCCGACAGGTGGTGAATTTGACAATCACCACAGGGACACGAAGACACAAAGAACCGTCCGATGGTTCTTTGTGTCTTCGTGTCTTTGTGGTAATCACTCTTTTCTCTTCGGCTTGCTGATGTGCGTCGCCGAGCCCAGCACCAATTCGGCGCTTTCCATGATCGTCTCGGAAAGCGTTGGATGGGCGTGGATGCTCTCCGCCAAATCGCGGGCCACGGCGGCCATTTCCACCGCCAGCACGCCTTCCGCAATCATCTCCCCGGCCCCGGTGCCGACAATGCCCATGCCCAGAATCCGCTGCGTTTTGGGCTCCACGATGAGTTTGGTCAATCCGTCGGTGCGTGCGTTGGCAATGGCTTTTCCTGACGCGGCCCACGGGAATTTGTAAACCTCGATCTCGACCTTTTGTTCCTTCGCCTCGCGTTCGGTCAGCCCGCACCAGGCGATTTCCGGGTCGGTAAAGATCACGGCCGGGATCGCTCGCGGCGACCATTCGGCAGGTTCTCCGAGAATAGTCTCCACCGCGACCTTGGCCTCGGCGACGGCTTTGTGCGCCAGACCGGGTTCACCGGCCACGTCGCCGGTCGCGAAGATGTGCCGTTCGCGCGTGCGTCGTTGCTTGTCCACGACGATGAAGCCTTTCGGGTCGATCTCGATCTTCGTCTTCTCGACTCCGAGTCCGGCTGTGTTGGGCCGCCGGCCGACCGCCACCAGCACGCGATCGAATGTCAGCTCCGCGGGCGCGTTTTTTCCTTCCAACTTCGCCACGATGCCGCCCGGCGTTGCCTTCAATTCCTTTACCGACGTGCTCACGTGGATCGCTTCGAAGTCCTTTTTCAACCGGTCTTCGAGCGGTTTGACCAGGTCGCGATCGCAATTCATCAGGATGCCTTCGAGCGCTTCGACTACGACTACTTTGGAGCCCAATGCGGCGTAGACCTGGCCGATTTCCAGGCCGATGTAGCCCCCGCCAATCACCAGCATTTTCTTTGGCACATCTGGAAGCAACAGCGCCGCCGTCGAATCCATCACACGCGGGTCGCCGATGTTGAACACCTTCGGCAGCGCCGGAAGTGAACCCGTCGCGACAATGCATTGCTCGAACTGAATCGTCCCGCTGGCTCCGTCGCTGAGCGCAATCGAATGCGAATCGACAAACGTAGCCCTTGCTTTGATGTGCTCGACGCCGCGAGCGCGAATCAGTGTCGAAACGCCACCGGTAAGCCGGCCGACGACGGACTTCTGTACGAAGTCGCGCAGTTTGTTGATATCGAAGGACGGCTGCCCAAAGTTCACACCGAAGTTCACCGCTTCCTTCACTTCGTGAACGAGCTTGGCAACGTGCAGAAGAGCCTTTGATGGAATGCACCCACGATTCAAGCAGACGCCGCCCGGTTGCGGATCCTGATCGACCAGCGTGACTTTGAGCCCGTGATCGGCGGCGTAAAACGCCGCCGGATAACCGCCGGTCCCAGCGCCGATTACCAACAACCGCACCTGTTTCGCCGCCTCTGCCATGCGATAATCTCCGATCGATCAATCGCTTGAGAACAGTCCCTTGCAAAAGGTCACGATGCCGGCAATGAACAGGACAATGCACAGTCGGATTGGCGGAACGACATTGATCGACACACATGCAACCGCGATGATGATCGACAAGGCAACCAATGCGCCGCCACCAAAAACAGCGCCGTAGTTTTTGCCAAACGATCTCGTCGGTGCGATCCTCCGCGGCGGCGGATCATCGTCAAATTCTTCGGCTTCCGGAACCGGCGGCGGCTTCGCGGGCAGCACGTCTTGCAGCCGATCCGCATACGGATCATCATTCGGCAGTTCCGCAGGCTGAACCTCAAATGGCGAATCGATTTCAGCTCGAAACGATTCGTCCGATCGCGGGACGACCAAAACTCCCTTGCAATCCGGGCAATAAATCTGCATCCCGGCAAGTTCGTCCTTGACGCGCAGATTACGACCGCACTGCTGGCAGGAAAAAGGAATCGGCATCGGTCTCGCCTCCGATTCGCTAACTCTCGAATACGAAACGCACGGGATTGGAGAACGTTTCGGCCAGTCGAGCGCAGAAACGAGCGCCATCGGCGCCGTCGACCACGCGGTGATCGTACGTCAGACTCAACGGCAAAAGCAACCTGGGAACAATCTGCCCTTCGCGGACCGACGGCTGCCACGCCGAGCGAGATAATCCCAAAATCGCCACTTCAGGATAGTTGATAATTGGGGAAAACGACGTTCCGCCGATCCCGCCCAGGTTCGTGATGGTAAACGTTCCGCCGCGCATTTCGTCTGGCATGAGCTTTCCGGCGCGAGACTTTTTCGCCAACTCGGCGATTTCCTTGGCGAGGTCCGGAATGTGTTTCTTGTCCGCATCCCGGATGACCGGCACGACCAAACCGCGCTCGGTGTCGACGGCAATGCCGATGTGATAGTAGTTCTTGAGGATCAACGTGCCGTATTCGCCGGCATTCGGATCGTAGCTGGCGTTGATGCGCGGTCCATCGAACATCACCTTCAGCGCGCCCTGGCGCGCGTCGCCGCCGAGCGAGGTCCAGTGGTGCGGCTCGCCCTTGGCCATCGCGGTCACGAATCGCCACGTGATGTTCGGCAGGCCCGCGCACAGTTTGGACGCATCCTTGTTCACGCACCCGACGAGGTTGTTCTCCTGGTCCGTCATGACCCACGGCCCGGGAGGATTCCCGTGGTACCAGCCCGTCGCGTTGCCGTAGTACGTGGTTTCCATCGTGCCGTTGCCGTCGTCGCGGCTGTCGGTCTCGGCGTTGCCGTAGTCGAAGCAGCAGCCGGAGTTGAAGTGCAG
>JBGQCZ010000200.1:0-8220 GCA_041495645.1 Gemmataceae bacterium
ACATGCCGAATTGGGAAGCGCTTCCGGATGGCACCGTTCGCCCAAATGGCGTTCGGGAGACGATCTTGAGTCATGCCAACAGCCAACTGCTTGAAGAGCTCGACTTGCCTCGCCCGACATCCGTGTTCATTCCCGTCGAAGGCGATGTGAAGATGCAAATGTGGATTCTGCATCCTCCGGGTTTCGATCCGCGAAAAAAATGGCCCGTGGCCTACTTAGTGCACGGTGGTCCGCAAGGCGCTTGGGAGGATGGTTGGAGCTTCCGCTGGTGCCCGCAGGTTTGGGCGGCTCAAGGCTACATCGTGGTGATGCCCAATCCGCGTGGTTCGACCGGCTTCGGCCAGAAGTTCTGCGATGAGATCACGGGCGATTGGGGTGGTAAGTGCTACCGCGACTTGATGGCCGGTGTCGATTATTTGGAAACGCTCCCGTACGTCGATAAGGACCGCATCGGCGCCGCCGGCGCGAGCTTTGGCGGCTACATGATGGATTGGTTCGCGGTCAACACCGGGCGATTCAAGAGTCTGATCACCCATTGCAGTGTGTGGAATTTTGAGAGCATGTGGGGCACGACGGATGAGCTTTGGTTCGACGAGTTCGAACACGGCGGATTGCCCTGGGAGAAGCCGGGCAAGTACCGGGAGTTTTCGCCGCACACGAAGGCCGGGAACCTGGCCAAGTTCAAGACGCCGATGTTGATCGTGCACAACGACAATGATTTCCGCTGCCCGATCGGCCAAGGGCACGAACTGTTCAGCGCGTTGCAAAGGCTCGGAATCAAGTCGAAGTTCATCAATTTCCCGGACGAAGGCCACTGGGTGCTGAAGCCGGCCAACAGCAAATTCTGGCATACGGAGGTGCTCGCCTGGCTGAAGGAACACGTCCCGCCGGGCGGCAGATAGATTCCATGACATTGGTACTTGCCGAGAGTGGTACGCACTGGACCTGGACCGCGCTGGGGCTGCTCGCGATCCCCGCTCTGGTGGCCCTGAACGCATTCTTCGTCGCCGCGGAATTCGCCGTGGTCGCCATCCGCCGCACCCGCATTGAGGAGATGGTTCAGCAAGGGGTACGGCGGGCCAAGGCGGTCGAAGCGGCGGTCACACGGCTGGATCGCACCATCGCTTCGACCCAGTTCGGCATCACGTTCGCCAGTATCGCGCTGGGAATTGTCGGCGAGCCGGCAATGGCAGCGGTAATCGAACCGATCTTCGCGGTTTTCCCGCCCGAGTGGCGCGGCGTGGCGACCCATTCCGCCGCCGCGTTCGCAGCGCTTACGCTGGTTACATTCATGCACGTCGTGTTTGGCGAATTGATTCCCAAGACGGTGGCGCTCCAGGAGCCGGACCGCGTTGCCCTGCGCGTCGCCACTTCGCTGAACGTATTCGCGAAACTGTCGCGGCCATTCACCCTCCTTATCAGCGCGGTCGCTAATCGCTTGCTCCGAATGCTCGGCTACAAGCCGGCTTCGGGCGAAGAGACCGTGCACTCCGTTGAGGAGTTGTTGCTGCTGATTGAAGACACCGAGGAAGCCGGCGTGCTTCAGCCGGAACAGGCCGACCTCGTGCAAAAGGTGTTTCTGCTGTCCAACAAGAAGGTCCGCGACTGCATGTTGCCGCGCGAGAAAATGGCGGCCCTCGAGCTCTCAACGCCGCCCGAGAAAATCCTGGAAGCGGTGCGCGAAACCGCTCATACACGCATGCCGGTCTACGATGGGGAGCTCGACCGAATCGTCGGTGTCGTCAACACCAAGGATCTGTTTCACCTTTACAGCCTGCGCGGCGTGGCGGTGTTGGACGATGCGATGTATCCGGCACTATTCCTGAGTCCCGATGAGCCGATCGCCACGGCGTTGCAGTTGTTCCGCAAGTCACATCGGCCGATGGCGCTCGTTCGCGACGCCGAGGCGAAGATCCAAGGTTTGATCACTTTGGAAGATGTGTTGGAAGAGATTGTCGGAGACATTGAGGACGAGCACGACCGGCCGGTTCCCAAGCTCGTGCTTCGCCGGGTAAAGCGGCGTCCCGGCGGCGAGCCGGGGTTCAAGGGTTCAACCGACAAGGGGGCCAAGAAATGACCCGGCTTCAGATGTCACCGCCGTACCAATCGCCAACACATGAAGGCCGCGATCATCGCGAACACGGCGTCAGCGGTCCACACGGCCGGCATCATCGGGATCCTGCCGTCCTTGGCGAGATTGGTTCCGCAAATCAGCAGCGGGTAATACAAGCCGACCGCGGGCAGAAAGCCGATCACGAACGAACTGAGCAAGTCCGCCCGGCACGTCCACACGCCAATCGGGCCGCCAATCAATGCAAAACAGAGACAACTCAGGGCCAGCGCTGGGCGAAGCTGAATCTCGGCGAGGAACGACCGGAAGACCCGCAATTCGTATTTCCGGCCGTTCTTCTTGAATTGCAAGACTTCCTGTTCGTGCTTGCTCATGAGGTTGACGCGTGCTTCCTCGAGAGTTATTTCCTCGTGCCTTTTCGCCTCGCGTTCGCGAAGGACTTCGGTGCGGCGCAACAGTTCCGGCCAGGCCAGATCGCAAGATCGGGGCGACTCCTTGTCCGAGAACAGTTCGGAAGGCAGGCGTTCGCGATATTCCTGTTTGCGAACCGAAATGGTGGTCGGCGATGCGCCCTTTTTCGGGTCGTTGCAAATGACGCAATTGCTCATTTCCACGACGAGATCGTTGACCTGCTTTCCCGAAACCGGATCGACCAAACTTTCAGCCCGCAAGCGTGCTTCATGCGCCCTCGCCACCGTATCGTAGCCACCGGCCTTGGGAATCTTCCGCTTGAAAATGGCGTCTATCAACCTGGTGCCGCGGACGTCGCGGACAAACAGGACATACGGAAGCTTTTTGTCGTAAATGCAGCCGTTGCGCTTGAGCACCGCATACATGAACTCGTTGGCATCGCTGACAAGATGCTCGCGCACCATCTGAAAGCTGTTCGGGATGGTCTGGTAATACAGGCCGAGCGTCGCCGCGCTGCCGCCCAGGCCGAGCAACAAGCTTGGAGCCAGAATGGCACGCAGATTGACTCCAGCGGCGCGAAGGGCAACGATTTCGTTGTCCTTGGCCATGCGCCCGTAAACGTTGACGGTGGAAAACAGAGTCGCGGCGGGGATGGTGTAGGGCAGCATGCTCGGAATCATCAGCGGAATGATGCCGAAGATTTGCGCCGGCGCCAGCCCGCGCTGAGACACTTCCGCCACCAACCCGGCCAAGACGAACAATCCGGTCAGCCCCACCAGCGTGACGACGAATACCTTGATCAGGTCCCAGAGGATCATGCGTTGCAGAATGGTTCCAAACACTCGGGGGCTCCAGTATTATCGTGGGGCTACGGCGCGAGCGCCATTTCGTTGACTCGCTGCGGACGGTGCCCGGTCGCCGAACGAATCCATTCGATCCAACAGCCGTTTGACCGGTTCGACGATGAACGGCACCGCTTCCTGCTGAAACTCGAGTTTGCCTCCCAACTCGCCGGTCATCTCGATCTTGTAGAGATTGCGACTGATGGAGTTGGGCACCTCGCGCACGGCGCTGGGCATCAACTGCATGAGCCGCGACCAAACGGTGAATACGTTCAGCTTCAGGTTCGCGCCGTCGAGGCCCATCGTACCCTCGCCGGTGAAACTGATGAGATGCCCGAGCAGGTCGACTTGCTCGAGTTGAACCTGCCTGCCCTGGATGCGAAAGCGGGCGTACGCCTCTTCAAAGAACGTTCCGTCCGCCGTGTGGAATTTGAGGTATTTCAACAGATCCAGCAGCGGCGGGAGGCTGTAGATTCGCCCCTTCGGGACGCGAAAGAGTCCGCCGCCGCGCAACTTGGACAAATCGCCGCCCTCGCCCGCCAAATACAAATGCGCCTCGGCCCGGCCGGCGAGCTGTCCGTCGGGCGTGATGTTGTTGGAGCGGTCGATATCCTCCAGGCGCATGCCCAATGCGTTCAGTCGAACGTCGTAGCGAAGCACCGGCTCGAACATCAAGGCGACTTCCCCGGCCACATCGCCGCCAAACATTTTCGCCTTGATGTTCTTAACTTGCAGCACTCCGGGTGCCTTGGCGGAATCGACGACTAACTGCGCGTGAATGTTTTGCACCGGCTGCCGCATGGTTGTGGCCTGATCGACCAGGAAGTTGCCTTCCATCGAATTGAGATGCCCATTTCGGTAATCGCCTCGAACGGACAACACTCCATGCACATTTTCAAAGCGCATGCCCAACTTGAGCGAGGCGCCCGCCACATGGACGCTAACTCCGTCCCAGTACATCCAGGGCGAAGGCCCCTCGTCCCGAAGCGGAGCGGACGACATGCGTGCGCCGCGGGTTGCGTTCGAAGGCGCGGCCCCCGCGAACACGTCCGGCTTGTCCGCCGAAGTGTCCACGATGAACTCCCCTACGGACAGCGACATCGGCCCAGACGCTTCCAGCGCCGCCAACGCCGAGCGCAGACGCAACGGCAACGCGCACAGCAGTTCCTCGTCCGGCACAAGCGGCACGAGTTGCAGCTTGAGCACCCTTGCCCAAACCCCGCCGTCCGGCTTCGGGATAATCTGACACGGGGATTCCGGACTGCCGAATTGCAGCCGCGAATCGTGATGACGCGCCTCGAAAGAAGTGATCGTCATGCGCCCGTCGGCGAAGCTCATGGCACCGTTCACGTGCGTGAGTTCGTAGGGAAGAAAAGCCGGCAGCAGCGAATCGACCTCGAACCGGTGGCAGGTAATGACCCGTTTGCTGACGGGCTTGGCGGTGGCGGATGGCGCATTCCACTCGGTGTAGTCCAGGTCGGCGAGCAGCCCAATTCGCCCGCCGGGCCGCAGCGTGCGCCAAGCGGACTGCAGCCCTACCTTCGTCATCGCTTTGTCGAGATCGCTATCCGCCGGCACCGCGGCCGCCCGGACTCGCAACTTGACCGCATGTCCCGTCGGTCCAATCCGATTCTCGCCCTCCACGGATACTTCGCCGCCGTGGTGCGTGCCGACGAAATTCTCGAAGGTCAACTTCTTTTCTCTGCTGCCAAGGCGAATGTGAAGGGTTCCAGTCAGGTTTTCGAGTGGATAAGGAAACTCGTCGTAGCGAACGGAGAGCTTTTTGAATTCGAGCTGGATTCGCACATCCGAGCGCAGGTCCCCCGGGTTTTTGCGGATTCGCGCTCCGAAATCGAATTCGCCGACCGGATGAAATTCCGCAACAGCTGTCCGCGTATCGCCGAGCGCTTTCATGAGTTCTTCGTCCAGCGGCATGCGCCGGCCGTGAATCCGTACATCCAAGTGCGCATTCGAGCCGGAGCCGCCGGATTCCCCCTCGATCACGGCCGGTTGGCCGGCAATCAAACCCGTCAGGCTCACCTGCAATTCGTCTTTGCCTTCGCTGGTGGTGATCTGCTCAAGCTTGCCGCGCAGGCCCGAAATCGGATACGGGAAATCGACATACTCGGCGGTAATTCCCAGCGGCTGCACGATGCAGCGCCGGCTCCACCAGCGGTCGCGCTTTTCGAACTTGAAGGTGAGTCCGATCGGACCGTTGGGCTTAAAGTCCTTGTGAATTTGCTGCAGATTCGCCGGCAATTGCTCGAACAGCTCGGGCGAGAGCGACAAATTCTCGATCGACAAATGAAATCGCTTTACGAACTGTTCTGGATCGTCCAACCGCAGCGCGTCCAGCGGGACGGCGGCTTCGGCTTCCACCGTGACATTGGCTTGCCCGGAACGGGCGCGGCACTTTTCCAGCAGCAGTTGGCCATTCTCGTAGCGGGCGCTCAACTCGATGTGATCGAGCGGCGAAAGCGGCAATCGGGAATGGTCGAGTTTGCCCTGCCTGAGATTGACGTGAATGGTCGGCTGCAGCGTTGGACGCCCGCCCGGCTGATAGCGAATCTCCAACCGGGCATCGCCTTTCCCTTCCAACCCCGACAAGTGTTCTTTGAATTCGGGAACGTGGCCGCCGAGCGTGCGAATGACTTCGGGTGTAATGCTGTAAGCCGGCAATTCCACAACCGCGGACAACAGATTCTGCGACCGTTGAAACGTCCCGCTGATTTTCACCGCGCCCAGCAAGCTCATGCCTTGGCCTTCGATAGCGATGCGCGGCAGCGGATCGTTGAGCGAAGTCCACGACAGGTCGCGAATTTCCAGCACCGGCCGCTGGACGCTCCCGGAGCGGTCTTCGAATTGAATTGTGCCCTGGCGGACCACTAGCGTCGGCAAGGGCTCATCGGTTCGGCCCGCACGCGGCAAGCCGGGCAAGTTCCAATTCCCGTCGGCGTCGCGCCGGAACTTGAAAACGGGTCGCACCAGTTCGATTTTTCGGATCGTCAGTCGGCCTTGTGCCAACTGCTCCTTGTCGTGAAAGACAGTGGCCGACGCGACCGTGAGAAATGGATGGGCAGGATCGTCGCGGCGAGCCAAGCGCACGTCGCGGAGCCACAGGCCGCCCAGCGGCCGAATCCAAGCCGAACCAACCTGCACGTCAACATCCGGATGCCGCTCCCGAAACAATTCAATGACGCGTAGCCGAACTGCTTTTGAATTGGTTTGCAAATACGCGAGGTAGCCGACCATGCCTATGGCAGCGGCGATCGTGCAGACAACCGATCGGAACAGCCACGCACGCCAGGTCATGCCGCTCCCCGCCGCCACGGACGCACTCGAACCGACCGGGCGCTATACGCGGAGCGCAAGATTTGGTCAATTGGATTAAAGATTGACGCAAGAAATGCCGACATCTGGCGCGGGAAACCATGCACTTTGCGTCGCTTGCGGAATCGGAGGAGTGTCTGCCTACCTTACCTCGTCGAGCAGGCATCGAAAAAGAATGGGCGGAATGCCCCCCAGTCGGGACATTCTGCCCTTATTCACAGAACGGAATGACTTCCGTTCTACGTGATTGCTCAAGGCCGTCCGGCGCCACCGCCGGCACCGGGCTTGCCGAAGCCACCGCCACCAGGAGGTCCAAAACCGCCCGGTCCTGGAGCGCCGCCGGGTCCGCCCTGATTATTCTGCTGGGGTTGCTTTTCCTTCCGCTCGTCCAGTTTGAAATCGCGAGGCAACGCCTCGGACTTGATCTTGCCAAACCACTCCTTGGCCAACGCGTCAACCTTGGCGTCGTCGAGTCCGTCGCCGGCGGCATTGATTACCTTGAAGGCGCGTCCAAACGCCAACAGGTTCGTTTGCTCGTCCATCTCCAAATCGCGAGGTTGATTGGATAGTTCCTGGAAATAGGCCAACAAGTCGTCAGTCTTGTACTTGGCCAGGAAGTACGTCAGGGCCCAGGCTTGGGACCGCGCCCGCAATTGCTCCTCCTTGGCCCGCGCGATTTCCTTTTTCTTCTGAGTTGCCTCGGTCTCAGTCAGCTTCGAATCGATTTCTTCGTCGACTTCCTTGCGCGAGTTGCGGAAATAGTAATCCGTGATGGTGCGCTTGAGGGCGACGGCCGGCTCATCGAGTTTTGCGGACGCGTCTTTCGAGCGCTCCCAAATCAGGAACGGTCGGGTGTAAGCCCAATTGGCGCTGCCGCAGGTTTGCCAAAAGGCGGTTTGAGCCGTTCCGGTAGTGCCCACATAGGGCCCCTTCGGCGTATCGAACAGACTGGCAAAGCCGAAGCGGATCCACTCCGGCGCCATGACCGAGCGCGGATAGAAGCCGGTGGCGATGGCCAATTGCCGCGTGCCTTCGTGAGTCACGGCGGCGATTTCCGCCTCATTTTCCAGGGCCTTGTCCAGCAGCGCCAACGTCTGGCAGCGCTTGAACTCATCCTTCCATTCGGACGCTTTGCCCTTCTTCAATTCCTTGGGCGCATCCTTCCCGGCCAGCAAATCGTCGCGTTTCCAGCCCTTTTGCCACATTTGCTGGAGGTTCTTGGAAAAGAGTTGGTACGGTTCATCGAGCCGGTTGGTGGAAAACACCGCCACGTTGTCCCGCTGAGCGAAGAATCCGTCGCTGATGGGTTGCACGTCGTCGGCCGCCAGTCGTTGTGACCGGAACGAGGCCGCGTCTTGCACTTGAATGGCCACCAGTTTTTCTTCCGGCATCGGCAACACTTTGCCGCGGAAGGCGAACCAGATGTAAAAGGCCCGCATCTTTTCTTCGAGCATCGCCAGCCGCCGCGTCACTTCCGGCGGCGCGTCCTTCGATTGCTCGCTGAAAAAACAGACGTAATGTCCTTCATTGGACGACGCGACTCCGAATCCGGCGGGCAACCTCTTC
>JBGQCZ010000201.1:0-8204 GCA_041495645.1 Gemmataceae bacterium
CACAGCGTCTGCGGGCGGCAAGGCGTCGTCAGGAGTGTTCATACCTTAGTCCTAGCGCCATTCCTCACGACCGCCAAGCGAGACTGAGGTTTATTTCACAGCCTCTCAGCCCCGGCCACGCTGTTCCAACTTCGTTCAAGCCCGAGATTGCAGTAGTTCCCTAAGCACTTCTGTGTGGTTCCGGCCGTTGCTTGCTCGCCCGTCGCTTACATGCAATCGTTGCGGAACCGAGAGCACGAAGCGGCTCTGTGCGACGCCGCAAGCCCGGCAATCGGTTTGCGCGCAATCGAGTTCCAACCCGGCGAAGTACGAGAACATCCCGGCCAGGAAGCCCGCGAGCAGGCCCTCGACCGGCCGTTTCGCCGGTTTCACAATCGCTCCGACGATCGGGTTTTCCACTTCGATCGACAGCACGCCCTGAGTGTACTGGTTCAAATTGAAACGAAGCACGCCCCAACCGTGATGTCGAAACGCTTCGGTGAGGTCGGCCGCGAACAGCCCCAACGGCAATTCCGAGAGCGGCTTACCGTAGTGTTTTTCCATTTCGCCGGAGAACTGCTCGGCGGCCCGTCGCCCCCAATCGCGGGCGGCGGCCTTGAGCACGGGAGCGGCCCGGTCGCCCAACTCGGCTTCCAGGCTGTTGAGCAAGGCCACGAGGAAGTCGTCGGTCAGCGCGATCATGCGAGCGCCGGCGCGATTGTGGATCGTTCCCGACTTCAGGTCTTGCGAAATGTAGCCGTCTTCCGCGAAGTAGTTGCCACGCGGCGGCAAATCGTGAGTCGATGAAATCATGGCGTCCTCGAACGGCTTTCGGAATGACGGACTGGGTCAGGCGGCCGGGGCGGCCGGTTCGGGGAAGTCGCCGAGCACTTCGATGTTGCGGTCCAGGTAAGGCCGCAGCAGGTCGAAATCCTCGTGCTTCAAGCTGGCTTTCATTTGCTCGCGCAACGAT
This sequence comes from Gemmataceae bacterium, assembly GCA_041495645.1. Classification (GTDB taxonomy): domain Bacteria; phylum Planctomycetota; class Planctomycetia; order Gemmatales; family Gemmataceae; genus JBGQCZ01. The sequence continues at coordinate 953 of JBGQCZ010000201.1, forward strand.
TCGAAACAATCGCGCACGAAGCGCGGGCTGTAATTGCTGGCCGCGAACATCGATCGCAGCCAGTAAAGCATCTTGTCGTCCAAACGGTGAACGTCGTCGAACACCATTGCTTGAACGCCGGCCCGGAGCACGAGTTGCACGTCGCGGAATTGACGGGCCCACGCCTGGTCGTGATACTTCGCGAAGTTCGGGTAACGCTGCTGCAATTGTTCCAGCACGGTGCGAATGACCGCTTCTTCTTTTTGCTCGACAGCCTCGGCGGCCCCGATTCGCTGGGGCAGCGAGTCGGCGAAGGAGCGGAAAGTCTGCCGCTCTTCGGCGGAAAAATACCGGCCATCGGCGGCCTGGGCGATTTTGCTGAATCGGGAGTTCATGGGGCGGAAACCTCTTCGGATGATCGAATGACGCGTTCGTTATTCCCACGCAATTTCGGACAATACAGAGGCAACGTTTTGAGACTCCGGCCGGCGCGGTTTGCCGATCACGTAGAACGGATTGCGCCGGGCCAAGGCCAATGTCTGCTCGTCGAGACCATAATCGGACCGGCGCGGATGCCTGGTCTGATCTTTGTCGTTGCGCCAATTGACCAGGGAGAAGAATCCGCTTACCGACAAGTCGCCGAGCGGAATCAAGTCGTCCGCCGGTACCGCCGGCTTGGCGGCTGGAACCGGCTCGCGGGGTTTCGCGGGCGGCGGGGCCGGAGGCGTCGGTTTGACAAACTCGGGATCAATCGTTTGCGTGCGCATCTTCCTGATTTCGCTCGCCAACACGGTGGGAGGCGCCGCGACGTGCGCTTTGGCCGCGTCGACGCCCGATTTGAATTCCGTGGCTGGAATCGTCTTGGGCGCAGGCGCGGCCGGCGGCTTAGCTGAATCTGCTTTCACTTCGGGCGCCTTCGGCGTTTCGGTCACCGCGTCAACCTTCGGCGCTTGCTTGGAAGCGGCGTGTGCACTCGCTTGCACCACTTGTGCGGTGATTCTCCGGGTTGGCCGAGAAGGCGTCGTCGTGGGAGTGACGGTGATCGGCGGCGGCACGGTGACTTTGACCTCGGGCAGCGGCGGCGGCACGTGTTCGACTGGCCGTAGCGGCGGAAACGGGCCTTCGGTTGATTCCGCGTCGGGCGACAAGGGCAATTCATCGGCGAGAATCGACAGCGGGCCGGAGCTGGCTGGCGGGCCAAACCCACCGGGCGGCATCAGTTCCGCCAACAGGGCCGCGATTCTCATCGTCTCCGGAACCGGCAAGTCCTTCGGACCACGGTCGTTCTTGGCGTCAGAGGTCATCGCTTCTCCCCCGGTCAATCGGGCTCGGACTGCCAGTAGCGTAGCTTTTTTTCAATGCGTTGGTGAAGCCGCTGTTTTCAAGATTGCGACAGAGACGAAATCTTGCGGACGATCTCGTCGGTGGTGGCCCCCGCGTCGCGATGCGACACGGCTACTTCGATGCGCCGCTGGGTTGCGACCAGGAACCGGCATTGCGAATCGCCTTTTGCCACGCATTCCAATTCCGCGCAAACCAACTCGCGCCGGGCCAGGAACCCGAATACGGCGGCGAACAGCCCCGCATACAAATGACAAGCCGGTTTCCCCGTTTTGCCGGCCGCCTGGGCCGCCGCTGAATCGCGCAGCTCGACGAGCACCAAGCCGTTGCGCGAATGGCTGAAGTCGTAGCGCCATACGCCCCATCCCGACGCCCGCAGCGGCCACCACCAGGATTCGAGCATGGCTCCCATGCCCAGTTTGTCGAAGGCACAGCCGTATTCCTGCTCGATTCGCGGCACGAACGCCTTCACGTCGGCGTCGCCCCAACGGCGGCCGATCCGGTAGAGCGTTTCGGGGGCGCGTTCTCCCAGCTCATCGTTGAGTGCCCGGCTGAGCGACCGCAAGAAGTTGTCGGTCACCCGCAGCAGGCGTTGACCGTGGATATTGCTCGCGGCGCCCGATGTGGCATCGAACTGGAAGAACTGGTCGGCCGCGAAGTGGCAGTGGTCGTAAGGCTGCGGTCCGGCGACGATGCGCACGTGCTCGCGAATTCGAGCGTCGTCGACCGTCTCGTTTCGCAGATGGCTCGATAGATGCTCCCGAGCCTCCTCGACCGTGCGGGTAAGTTCGAGCGGCATGGTTCCCTCGTGGAATGACGATCCGGGTAAAATGGGATAACGGGTTAACTGTAACCGCCTGCGCAAGCCTTGACGACCGCTTTCTTGAGTCCAATCCGTTGATTTTGTTCATGAATGAGTCAAGTTGTATCGATTGTGCCGGCAAATGCTGTCGTGGCTATTCCTTGCGCCGATCGCTAAACAGATTCGAACAGGTAAAGCGGCCGGATTTGTTCTTCTCGCTGGTTCCGCCCGGAGTTTCGGCATTCTCCGCCGCTTGCGCGAGCCGCTCGCCCAGGTCCTGCAACACCTCGATCAATTCGTCGTACGTCTGATAGCGATCGGCGACTTTCTTGGCCATCATCTTCACGATCACGTCCGAAATCTCGCGCGGAAGATCGGGCACGAGCTCGTGCGGCGGGACCAGCGCCTCCTTGGCATGTTTGAGAATCACTTCCATCCTCGTGGCACCTTGGAACGGGATCTGCGCCGTAATCAGGTGGTAGAAGCTCGCCCCCAGCGCATAAATGTCGGAGCGATGATCCACAGTGGCCGCCGACATCGCTTGCTCGGGCGGCATGTAGGCAACTGTGCCCGCCAGCCCTTGTCCGGCTGGACGCAGACCGCGTTCTCCGTCCACGAACACGGCCAGTCCCAGGTCCGCCAACTTGATGATGCCGTCCTTGGTCAACAATACGTTGCCGGGCTTCACGTCGCGGTGGACAATGCCGAATTGCTGCGCGGCCGCCAGACCGCTCGCAATCTGCGCGATCACCTGGACGGCGCCATCCGGCCGCATTCGCCCGTGCTGTTGAATCAATTCGCCCAGGTTCTTGCCTTCGACGTATTCCATCACCAGGTACGGCATGGCCAGGTCGTCTTCGAAGTCCCATACCCGCACGATGTGCGGATGATTGAGTTGGGCCAACAGACAGGCCTCGGATTTCAACTGACGATAGACCTGAGTCTCGCCGTTGATGTGCAGGACTTTCACGGCCACTTCGATATTCAGGGTCTGATGGCGGGCGCGGAAGACCAATCCCGAACTGCCTTGACCGATGCGCTCGGTGAGGAGGTACTTGCCACCCAGCACGTGGCCGACCTCGACGGTCTTGCTTCCGGCGTTCGCCGGAAGCAGGATCAAATCGCTCAGCGAAACCGCGTCGTCCTTGCGGGCCGCGCTTTTAGCGCCGGTTCGCAAGTACTCCTGTGCTTCGGCCAAGGCGGCTTCTAGATCGGCCGCCGTCTTGTAGACCGGCGTGCGCCGTCGGGCCATGGCGCCCGAGATAATGCGCGCGCAAACCTCCGGAATTACCTTTCCTTCGTCGCGAACGTTTTGAGAACCGAAACTCGGCGGCTTGCCCGTGAGCAGCCAGTGATAGGTCGAGCCCAACAGACGAACGTCGGTGGCAATGTCCTCGGCCCGCAATTCCCCTTGCGTGCGCTCCAGCGGCAAATGCGGCACCGAGAAATCGCTGATCTTGACCTCGTTATCGTCACCGACAAAGACGTTGCTGGGCTTCAAGTTTCCGTGTGACAATCCCTGGTTATGAGCGATCGAGAGAGCGCGCGCCGCGATTCGCGCGATGCGCGTGGCTTCCAAGATCGAGAACGGCCCGTTGGCACGCAACAAATCGCGCGTCGAACCGTTCTTCATCAACGGCATCGCGAAGAATACCAACCCGAGATCTTCACCCACGGTGAGGACGTTGAGGATCAGCGGATGATCGATCTTCGAGGCCAGGCGTGCTTCCTGAACGAAACGCTCCGTCCAGGCATCGCCGCGGCTGGCCATTTCCGGCGCCAGGATTTTCACCGCGACGCGACGCTTGAGGACGACATCTTCCGCTTCGAAGACCAGGCCCTTGGAACCGCGGCCGATGTGATTCACCAGCTGGTACTGCCCCAACTTCAACCCGTTGAGCAGTTCCGACGAATGCAGCATCAACGAACGGGCCGATTGTCGCGCGCGAAAGACGGGGAACTTGGAGATCGGCATCGTTGCGGGCGGCTCCAGCGCCCCTGCCCTGCCCTCGGGAGCGGCATCCTGCCGCAATTTCTCCCGGACCGTATCGGAATGGGCACTGTCGGTCATGGTCACATCGGTTGCGGGCTTCCCGCCGCGAATCTCCAGCAACCGGAAATCGCGTGCTGCCCGCCGCAACGACTCGATCCCATGCGGCGCGAACAAATGAATGATCGAGGACACGCTGCCCGTGCCGCGCGCAAGCGCCTGGACGTCTTGCGCCGATTCACGCTGAAACATGCCGTGGCGGGCCAGAAACGCGGTCATCTCTTCGTGGTCGGCGCGCAGCGCCTGCCACCAGCCTTGAATGGCACGGATTTCGTCGTCGGAAAACAGGCCCGATTTCGCCAGCAGCGTCGCGCAGGTATCCGCGCGAGCCCGCAGGTCGGAATCGGCAGTGGTGGAAGACCGGTTCATCGGTTGGCCGAACTTTCTGAGACTCCGGGCAGGGGCGTTGGCAGGGCCCGTATCGTCCGCGCGCACCGATCCATGGAAGGAGGGAAGGTGGGGCCATTCAATAAATAGCACAAAAAGTCCGACTAGGCAGGATTTAACGCCCTTCGGCTATGTACCGGCTTTTGCCGAAGGTTCCTGGCCCGCAAACTTCGTAAAACCGGCAAAAACGGCATTTGCATGCGTACAAATGTTCACTATTTTGATCAACATTCCTAAGGCGCACGATTTGGGCGCGCGCCGGCTTGCGCCCTTGCGCCCTTACGGTTTCCCAAGCAGGAAACAGCTGTTTCTTGGCGATGAGCCGTCCGTGGCCTGAGGAATTGCGGTCTTACCTGTCTACCGAACAATCAAATTCTTCAGTCTTTCCAACATGGCCCGGGGCTGAAAGCGAATAGATGAGAGCCGAAAGCCGAAAGCCGGGTAATCAGGCGGTCGATGAAAGACAAAGCCCGTATTCCGCGGTCGCAGCGCGACTCGGACTCCAGGACGGAGACGCGGGTGGTTGCGGAGGATCCCCCATGTTGCGCTCGCTATTTGGCGTCGCGACAATTGGCCTGATTTTCGGCTTGGCAGGCGCGTCCGCCGAGCCGCCCCGAGCGGTCTCGCTCGGCTGCCCGCGACCCCTGTCCGCCGCTCCCGAAGCCCCTGTCGATGCGGATGTGCTTCCCGCCGCCTTCGAACCCGATCCGCCGCCGGCAATCAAAGTCATTGCCCCCGCATATGACTCTCCAGCGCCGTTCAGCCCCCCAGACTTCAACATCCAGCCCAATACCTCGAGATACCCAGCGCCGCCGGCCGATTCGTTCCCCGATAACGGCTATGGCGTGACAAGGCCCAAAAAGAAAGAAAGCGGGTTTCTACACCGCACCAATTTCGGTGAAGAGATTGGCGAGTTTTTCAACCCAGGCACGGGCGTTGAGAAGAACTGGAGATCTTGGTTCCAAAGCGATCACTGTTTCGATTACTTCATCTCGCCGGTGAGCAACTCGTTTCTGTTTGAAGATCCGCGCGCGCTCACGGAAGTGCGGCCGATTTTCATGATTCAGGCCATCCCGAACAGCAATCCCGCATTTCTCGGCGGCAATGCGGAATTCTTTGGTCTTCAGGCACGGCTGGCGATTGGCGAGCGGTTTTCGCTCACCCTCAACAAGCTGGGTTGGACGGCGATCAATAGCGGTTCCGGCGCCCCAGCACCGGGCGGGGTCGCTTTCTCGGAACTGCAAATGGGAGCGAAATACACGTTCCTGCGCGCGGTAGACGCGCGCATGATCGGGGCGGCGGGCGTCTTGTTCCATTTGCCCGTCGGCGGTCCTTCCGTCTACCAGGACACGGGCTCTCTCTCCATCGTGCCGTATTTCTCGTTTGGCAAGAATTTCTTTGAGACTCGCTTCGGCAGCTTGAACTTCCTGAACACCACCGGCTACTCATTCGCCACCGACAGCTTTCGGACCGACTACTTCTATTCGAGTTTTCACCTCGATTGGGACATCGCCAATTTGCATCGCTACTATCCGTTGATCGAATTCAGCTGGTTCCAATACATACGTTCTGGAACCGCTCAGCCGCTCGGCACCGAAGGACGGGACTTGGCCAACATTGGTTCGACGGACGTCGGCGGGCGTGCCAATTTCCACGGCGCCGTCGGCATGCGTTACAAGTTCAGCGAAGCGTCCCAGGTCGGTTTTGCCTTCGAGTATCCACTCTCCGGCCGCCGCGACATGCTGAATTATCGTTTTACCATCGACTTCATCTGGCGCTACTAATTTGGCGCACGGCGACGCCCGAACGCATGGCGAAGTGACATTCAATCATTTTTTCGCAACAGGACCGACCAGCCCAAATGGTGATGTCCGTCCGGTTCGTCCTGATCGAAGCGAAACTCTTCCAAGCTCAGAATCTCGAAGGCGCGCCCGAGTTCGTCGCGAATGATCTGTTTCGAAACCACCGGCGGGCCGGGCTTGCGTTTTTCCTTCGAGTTGCCCGTCAGCACGATGCCGATGGCGCCGGGCGCGGTGACTCGTTCGAGCGCCTTCGGAAAGCCTGCGGCATCCACGCGGCGCACGGCATGGTAACAGCCGCGGTCGAAGAAGAACTCGAACGGCGGGCCAAGATCGGGCAGATCGAATACGTCAGCGCAATGAAATCGCACCGACACGCCCGCCTGCCTGGCTCGGTCGCTGGCCGCCGCGATCGCCAGCGGGCTGATGTCGATGCCAGTCACTTCGAATCCTTGCAGCGCTAACCAAACCGCATTGCTGCCCGTTCCGCAACCGAATTCAATCGCCCGGCACGGCTTCACCGGATGGTTTCGCAAGCGCCGAGCCAACTCCGCGGACGGCCGACCCGTGTCCCACGGCAAATCCCCGGTCCGATAACGCGAATCCCAATGCTCCTTTTCCGATTGATTTGGCATGGTCAGTTCCTTCTCGGCGAATTCAACTCTTGCTGGCGCGGGGCGATAGCGCCTATTCTAGAAGCATGCCCGCCCGCTGAGCCGTTTTCATCCACTGCCAGGATTCACGATGAATGCCGCTTCTCTCTCCCGCGTCGCTGCGACCGCAGTTTTCTTGATCGCGGCCGCGTCGCTCACGGCTCAGCCGCCCGAGAAAGTCGATCCCGATCACGCCGCCAAGATGGCCCGCGGGCTCGACTTGTTCAAGAAACACGTCCGC
>JBGQCZ010000202.1:0-8173 GCA_041495645.1 Gemmataceae bacterium
ACGGATCGATTGTCATGCCATCGACGGGTACGATGTCTTGGTGGGCTTCGAAGACGATGGTGCGCCGCGCTCCCGGCGATCCGAACCGGGCCACGATGTTGTCGCGGCCGGGCAAGACATGCTGACGATCGCAAGGGACGCCGAGATCGCGAAAGAACGATTTGAGAAAATCGCCGATACGCGTTTCGAGAAAGCTCGGCCCGCTCAGCGCGCGGCCCATCGGATTCACGCTGGGAATCCGCACAAGGCTTTGCAGTAGCTGGGTCGAGTCCATGTGGTCACGATACGGAGAAGCTCACGCCGAGGCGCAGGGGCCGCAGAGAATTCTCTGCGGTCTCTGCGCCCGGCATGGGACTTGCAGTTCATCATTCCGAAATATGAAGTGAAAAAGGAATACGGATTCAAGCTTCGAGCGATTTACAGCGCGCATTGCAGTCGCGATGAGATTCTGCGAGAATATGTGGAGTGGAAATAGGAGCGACGAGCGCCGGCGCGATGAAAAAAACAGGCGCGCGCTTGTCATCCGCCAATCCCGCACTACTTATTACCTTGTCGGCGGCGCTGAAATGCGCCGCCGAGCATTTATTGGGCCGGGGACATGTGCAGGCTCAGACTGAGTGGGCGACGGTTTTGAGCCGCTGGTCTTCCGGCCCCACTTTTTTTCATGAAAATCAAGCAAGGGCCAGACGATTTCCAGGTGGACGAACTCACCGACCTCGTCCCGTCGAGCGGCCAGTTTTCCCTCTATTTTCTCGACAAATCCGGATGGACCACGCCCGACGCGCTGGCCCGAGTGCGCCGCGCTTGGAAGATTCTCGCGCAATGTGTTTCCTTCGGTGGCTTAAAGGATCGCCACGCCCACACCACGCAACACATTACGATCGCGGACGGACCCGCACGCGATTTTGCAATCCCCGGAATCGTGCTGAAGTATCTCGGCCGGGTTCCTGCGCCGTTTGAATCCAGTTCGATTCGCGCCAATCGTTTTCGCATCGTCGTTCGCGACCTATCCGTCGAGCAAGTCGAACGCGCTCGTCTTGCGATTGACGAAGTCCGCGCCGACGGATTGGCGAATTACTTTGACGATCAGCGGTTTGGTTCGGTCGAGAACGACGGCGATTTCATGGCCCGGCGGCTCGTGCTCGGCAATTGGGAAGGCGCGCTCAAGCTGGCCCTGACAGCGCCCTACGTGCACGACCGGGCGGCAGCCAAACAGGAAAAAGCCATCCTGCTAAAATACTGGGGCCAGTGGGCGGAATGCCAACAGAAATTGCCGCGCGGGCCGGCACGCAACGTCGTTCATGTCCTGGCGTCGCGGCCGGGGGATTTCCGCGGCGCGATTACCCGGCTGCCGGCCGATCTGGCAACTCTGTATCTCGCGGCGTACCAGAGCCACTTGTGGAATCGCGCGCTAGCGCGCTGGCTCGAACGACTGCTCCCCGTTCAACACCGTGTTGCCGTTCGCCTGAAACTGGCCGACGCGCCGATGCCGCGCGGGTTGTCCTTGGCTCAACACGATGAGCTTGCGCGACTCTCGCTGCCTTTGCCGTCGGCCCGTTTGAAATATGACGAAGCGATCGAAGACTCGCCGCCCGATTGGCCCGAGGTGGTGCGCGAAACACTTGCCGAAGACGGCGTCGAACTCAACCAGATGAAACTTCAAGGCTTGAGGAAGCCGTTCTTTTCACGCGGCGTGCGGGCGATCCTCTGCCAGCCCACCAACTTGTCTGCCGAGGCCGGTGCCGATGAGCGTCACCCCAAACGCGAAGCGCTCACGCTGCGCTTCGAATTGCCTCGCGGCAGCTATGCCACTTTGCTGATTAAGCGGATCGTGCGGGATGGGTGAGCCTCGGACGGCACGTGAACGCCGAGTCCGTATTGTGTCGCCAGTTTCAGCGCGATAGTAATAACTCCACGCAATATCGGAAGTCCACGCGAATGGCGTGTTGCCAAATTGTGTTGACTTCGCTGGAGATAACAGCGCATGCGCGTGGTGGTGCTGGCCGGAGGCATGGGAACGCGCCTCTCGGAAGAAACCGAATTGAAGCCGAAGCCGATGGTCGAAATCGGCGGCCGGCCGATTCTTTGGCACATCATGAAGATCTACGCGCACCACGCCTTCAAGGAATTCGTCGTCGCGCTGGGTTACAAGGGCGAAGTCATCAAGCGTTTCTTTGTCGATTACGCTCTCATCAACAGCAGTTTTACGGTCCAAACCGGCTCGGGCGACGTGATGCGCCGCGGCGGCAGCCGCGACGATTGGACCGTGCATCTCATCGATACTGGATTGATGACGAACACGGGCGGGCGCATGAAACGCCTGCGCGATCTGCTTGATCGCGAAACATTCATGATGACCTACGGCGACGGCGTCGCCAACGTGAACGTGAAGGACTTGCTCGCGTTTCACCGCAAGCACGGCAAGCTCGCCACGGTCACGGCTGTGCGCCCGCCGGCGCGATTCGGCGGGCTCGATCTGTCGCACGACGCGAGCGATTCGCGAGTTCAGAGCTTCACCGAAAAACCGCAGATCGGCGAAGGCTGGATCAACGGCGGCTTTTTCGTCTTGGAACCAAAGGTCCTCGACTACATCGACAACGACGATACCTCATGGCAGCACGAGCCGCTCGAGCGATTGGCGCGCGAGGGCCAGCTGATGGCCTACCGTCACGAGGGCTTTTGGCAGTGCATGGATACCGTGCGAGACGTGCACCTTTTGCAGTCACTTTGGGGCGGCGCAAAAGCGCCATGGAAGGTCTGGGAATGACACAAAGTTTGATTTAACGGCGCGCGAATTTGCCACTTGCGCGCGAACTAAAAATACATACGTTTTCGTAGATAAGAGATTTAGGACACCAAGATTGAATCGCGCATATGTCGAAAAAGTGACGAAGATGGCGACCATCGCTGACTTTTGGTTCGATCGTCCAACACTGGTAACCGGTGCTACCGGGCTGGTTGGATCTTGGCTTGTGCGCGCTTTGCTGGCGAAACGTGCGGACGTGGTTTGCGTGATCCGCGACGAGGTCCCGCGTTCGGAACTGGTGCGGAGCGGGTTGATCGAGAAGGTCCGCGTCGTTCGCGGCGATATTTGCGATCAAGAACTTCTGGAACGGGCGCTCGGCGAATACGAGATCGCGACCGTCATTCATCTCGCCGCGCAGACAATTGTGGGCATCGCCAATCGCAATCCCGTTTCGACATTTGAATCAAACATCCGCGGCACTTGGGCCATGCTCGAAGCGTGCAGGCGCAGCCCGCTCGTGAAGCAAATCGTGTTGGCATCGTCGGACAAGGCGTACGGCGAACACGAGAAGCTGCCTTACGACGAATCGGCTCCGCTGCAGGGGCGGCACCCTTACGACGCCAGCAAGTCGTGTGCGGACTTGATCGGGCAATGCTACGCCGCGACGTTCGGCCTGCCGGTGGCGATCACGCGCTGCGGGAATTTCTACGGCGGCGGGGATTTGAACTGGAACCGAGTCGTGCCCGGTACGATTCGATCACTGTTGCGCAACCAGCGGCCGATCATCCGCTCGGACGGCCAGTTCATCCGCGATTACTTCTACGTGGAAGACGGCGCGGCGGCGTACATGCTGTTGGCAGAGAAGCTCGCGGAGAAGCCCGAACTGCGCGGCGAGGCCTTCAATTTTTCCATTGAATCGCAGGTTACGGTGATCGATCTGGTGCAGAAGATTACGGGTTTGCTCGGCTCGAATTTGAAGCCCGAAATCCAGAACATCGCCAGCAATGAGATTCGCCGGCAATATCTGAGCGCCGAGAAAGCCCGCCGCAACCTCGGCTGGAAACCGCTGTTTTCGCTCGATGACGGGCTGAAGCGGACTATCGACTGGTATCGCGGTTACTTCGCGGAGCTTGCGGGATGACGGCAAAACCGTCGCGAGAACTCACCTGTATTTCGTGCGCCCGGCCCGGTCTCGTGCCGATCCTCGATCTCGGCCGCACGCCCTTGGCAAACGCTCTTCTCACCCGCGAGCAACTTTCCCAAACCGAACCGACTTCGCCGCTCGAACTTGTTTTCTGCCCCAATTGCACGCTGGTGCAAATTACCGAAACCACGCCGCCGGAAGTGCTTTTTCGCGACTACGTCTATTTCTCGTCGTTTTCGGACGCCATGCTGCAACACGCTCGCAATCTCGCCGAACAGCTCATTTCGGCCCGGAAACTCTGCGGCAAGAACCTCGTCGTCGAAATCGCCAGCAACGACGGCTATTTGCTCCAGTATTACCGGCAGCATGGGATTCCGGTACTTGGTATCGAACCGGCGCGAAACATCGCCAAGGTCGCCGTCGAAGAGCGAAAAATCCCGACGCGATGCGAGTTCTTCACGCGCTCGCTCGCGGAGCAACTCGTCGCGGAGGGAAAACGGGCGGACATCATCCACGCCAATAATGTGCTGGCTCATGTGCCCGATTTGAATGGCTTCGTGGCGGGCATGAAACTGCTGTTGAATTTGGAGGGCTGGATCGTCATCGAAGCGCCGCACCTGCTCGAGATGATCGACAAGTGCGAGTTCGACACAATCTACCACGAGCACCTCTGCTACTTTTCGCTGACGGCCCTCGAAAAGCTGTTCGCGCGGCACGGGCTTTTGATCTTCGACGTCGAACGCGTGCCGATCCACGGGGGGTCGTTGCGCATTTTCGCGACGCAAGCGATTGGCCCCGCCGCGCGCCCTGCCGTAGAAGCCTTGCTTCGTGAGGAAACGGCCTGGAGCGTGGCCTCGCGGGAGCGCTACCGCGGATTCTCGGCGCGTGTCGAACGATTGACGCAGGATTTACGAACACTGCTAACCGGCCTGAAAGCGGACGGCAAATCCATTGCGGCATACGGTGCGTCCGCCAAGGGCAGCACGTTGCTCAATTATCTGCGCATGCCGGACGGGACGTTTGACTACGTCGTCGATCGCAGCCCCGTCAAACAAGGTAAATACTCGCCCGGCACACACTTGCCGATATTTGCCCCAGCGAAACTATTGGAAACAAAGCCGAATTACGTGCTCTTGCTGACGTGGAATTTTCGGGATGAAATCCTCGAGCAACAAGCGGAATACCGGCATCGCGGCGGCAAGTTTATTCTTCCGGTGCCGGAAGTGCAGGTCGTGTAGGAGGATTCATGCTCTTTCACGAAACGCCGTTGCCGGGAGTATTCGTCATCGAGCCTGAGCGCAAGCAGGACGAACGCGGGTTCTTTGCCCGCACCTGGTGTCCGGAGGAAATGGCGGCGCATGGTTTGGACACGGAATTGGCCCATTGCAGCATCTCGTTCAACCCGCGGACCGGAACCTTGCGCGGGATGCATTTTCAGATTGCGCCGCGGGAAGAAACGAAGATCGTGCGTTGCACGCAGGGCGCGTTTCTGGACGTCGCGATCGATTTGCGCACCAATTCGCCGACCTTTAAGAAATGGACCGCGGTTGAGCTTTCGGCCAACAATCGGCTGGCTTTGTACATTCCCAAGGGATGCGCGCACGGCTTCCAAACTCTGGCCGACGAAACGGAAGCGCTCTATTTGATTTCCGCACCCTACGAGCCGGCACTTGGCCGCGGCGTGCGCTGGAACGATCCGGAGTTTGGCGTGCAATGGCCGATGCCAGTGTCGTGCATGAGCGAGCGGGATGCCTCGTATCCCGATTTCAAAGGATGATCCTGATCATCTAACCAAAAATCGTGGGCGGTTCATCTTGCCTGATATACGATACACATGTATACTAGTAATGACTTCGGCGATGGCGTGGCGCGCCGAGTGGCGGCGCGATTCAGCCATCGTGAGCAACGTGGTTCGACCAATGGCACCTTTTGATACTCCTGGAAAAGAAGTTCCGGTTGGGGCATGTGGTTCAGGGCCGATTTTGGTTGGTGGGCCGGAACTGTCCGGAGATGTCCAGGAAGATAAAATTTCCCCGTTGCTTCTCACACGAAGCCGGGTGTTGGTGAACAAGAGTTAAGTATGTTGATCAGATTTCTAAGGTAACTATGCGTGCACAAGCTTGGCACCCTGGCACTCTTAGGGTTTTCCAAGTGGGAAATGCGTGTTTTCGCCCGGCGATGGTTGGAACCCCTGGAAACCTAGGGGAACCAGGATAGGACCATGACCAAAATCCCCGTTTTCAAGCCGCTCTTGCAGAAAGAAGAAATCGGCGCGGCGGTCGAAGCACTCGAACTCGGCTGGCTCGGCATGGGCAGTTACGTCGGCAAATTCGAGGAGGCGATCAAGTCGTACCTCGGCGCACATGACCGACATGTCGTTGCATGCAGCACGGGCCATGCTGCGCTGCATCTGGCCATGATGGTCGCCGACGTCGGTCCCGGCGATGAGGTCATCACGCCGTCGTTCAACAACATCGCGGACTTTCAAGCGATTCTCGCCGTCGGCGCCGAGCCGGTGTTTTGCGACATTGAGGAACGCACGCTTTGCATCGACTTGGCGAAAGCCGAACAACTCATTTCGCCGCGCACCAAGGCGATCATCGTGATGGACTACGATTGCTTTTTGTGCGATCACGATCGCGTGGCGGAGATCGCGAAAAAACGCGGCGTTCGCATCTTTCACGATGCCGCCCATTCGTTCGGTTCGAAATATCGCGGTCGAATGACCGGAAGTTTCTCCGACATTGCCCTGTTCAGCTTCGATCCGGTGAAAACCATCACCTGTATCGATGGCGGAGCGGTCGTGGTGAAGACCTCCGAGGAAGCCGAAAAGTTGCGCGAGATGCGCTTGATCGGCATGGGGCAGCCGTCGAGCGTGATGTACACGAACGCCCGCGCCTGGACCTACGACGTGAAACGTTTGGGCTTCCGTTACCACATGGCCAATCTGCATGCGGCACTCGGGCTCGCGCAAATCGCGAAGATGGACGACGTCAGCCGCACTCGCCGCGATACCTGCCGCGAATACAACGCGCGATTGGGCGGTTTACAGGGTTTGATCGTGCCCGATACGGACTTCCAGGACACGACGCCGTTTCTGTATTTCGTGCGCGTGACCGCCGGACGCCGCGAAGCGTTTCGCGACTACCTGCACGAGAATGGCGTGGACACCGGCATTCATTGGCAGCCCGGCCATTGGTTTTCGTTGCTCAAGGATTTCCGCCGCGGCGATCTCACCGTTACCGACCGCATCGGCAAGGAAATTGTTTCGCTGCCGTTGCACTCGATGATGTCCAAGGAAACGATCGGCACGGTTTGCGACACGGTGGGGGCGTTTTTCAAGGCAGGCCGCTCATGAGCCAAGCCCAATCTGGAAAAGCGCTGCTCGCTGCTTTGAAAGAGACGGCGGGTGGAGACGGCCCGCCGATCACCATACCGGTTGGTCGCCCGCCCGCGGCACTGCTTCGCCCGGTGGCCACGCGCCCGGATCGAATCAACCCCGCCGACGTGCGCTGTCTCACGGAATGGCGGAATCGCTTTCTGTCCGCTTTTCTGACCGAGTTTCCGGCAAATGACGCTCGCACCACGCGATGGCTGACGGACATCGTCGGCCCCCATCCGGGCAAGATCCTGTTCATGGTCGAGGATCCTGGCGGCCGATGTTTCGCCTACATGGGGCTGGATCTGATCGACTGGGAGCGCGGCTACGGCGAAGCGGACGCGATTGTCCGCGGCGGCGACGCCCCCAAAGGCGTCATGACCGCGGCGCTGCAGACCCTGTTGGCTTGGGCGCAGTCGGCGTTGGGACTGTCGGAAGTCGGCGTGAGGGTTCGCTCCAACAACAGCGCCGTGCAGTTTTACGAGAAGTGCGGTTTCGTCGAGCACAAGCGCGTGCCGTTACGGCGCGTGGACGAGCCGGGCATGGTGCGGTACGTGGAAGATCCTTCGGCGAAGGAATCGCACGGTTACTCGTTGGTTTACATGGACTATTGTGGACCCGGAAAGTCTTGACTCATGCAGAAAATCACGGTCGACATGCGGAGCGGCCAAGTCACCGTTGAAGACGGCGACCGCTCCGCTACGCATTCGCTTGGCAGCGCCGAAGGTTTCGACGCGGTTTCCCAGGCTTGGCTGCGGGCCGCCTGGGACGCGAAGTACATGTACAGCTTCACCTGGTTCGGTCGGCCGATCATTCAAGTGCCGGAAGACATGATCCGAATCCAGGAACTCGTCTACGAAGTTCAGCCCGACGTGATTCTCGAAACCGGCGTGGCGCATGGCGG
>JBGQCZ010000203.1:0-8109 GCA_041495645.1 Gemmataceae bacterium
CACATCGCTCAGCGCATTGGCCGCCGCGACCGCCCCGAAATCGTAAGGCCGGTCGACAATCGGCGTGAAGAAATCGGTGGTGAGCACGAGCGCCAAGTCATCGTTGAGTTTGTAAATGGCCGCATCGTCGGCGGTGTTGCTGCCGACCAACACGTTCGGATCGTTGAAGATCGGCAGTTTGCCGAGCAACGGCAGCAAATATCCCGGCGGCTGCTTCGCGGCGCACCCGGCCCGTTTGGCTAATTGCGTGAGGCGAATCGGCTCGGTGTCGCTCATGGTTGCTCCAATCTGCGGCTTCGCGTTGACATTCTTCCCTGTTTACTTTATTCACCCAGCCCATCTCGCACCATTCGCCGGGAGGCGGCCATGCTCTCAGGAATGATAATTTTCGGGTAGTCATTACCGGCTCCCGGCAAGAATGCCAGGGTTGGAAGATCATGTGTGGACAATTTCGGAGCTTGTGGCAAAATCAACTCCATGATCCGCAAATCGCGATTTGTGCGCTTCGTGCTTGTCGGCGGCTTCGTGACATTTCTTATCTCCACGTTCCTTCCGATTTGGACCGTCTGGCATATGTACGAATGGGAAGGCGTCGGTCATCATCGGTCGCTTTGGTTGGCGATTTGGGAAATAGCGCAAAGCCCGGCCGACGACGTTGACGCGATTTACTTGACTGGCGACCCAATCGACCTGCTCAAGCTGGCAATTGCTCTCATTGTCGGCGCTGTTCTTGGTACACTGGGTTACGTTGTTTGGCCATTGGACCAATCAAGGCACTCTTAAGCCACCGATGTCGGTGGCAAGATTCGATTTCAAGCCATGTCGATTGCCAGCGATATTCAACAACTGGTCGCCGAGAAACTGTCGGGTACGAAGATCGACCCGGTTGGCGTGGTCGATCAGTTGCTAGCGCTTTCCCAGCAGCAAGGCGAAATCAGGTGCCAACTCGCCGACGATCAAGCGCTCAGTTTTGTCTTTCCGAAACAAGCTTCCGTGGTTCGTGTCCCGCTTGCTGCCGCCAAGGGCAAGCTCCGAATGCTATGCGCCCGACTGGGAGTTCTGAGTGCGGGCGCGGATGCAACGAGCATTCCGGCTCATGGCGACGGCGTGATTGAACTCAACACGCCAACCGCGAATGCCCATCCAAGATGGCGGGTCCAATACCAGAACACGCCGTCGGAGCAATGGTTTTCAATTCAATCGCGTGAATAGCTTCGACGCATTCCGCGACGTTTGCAAAGCAATTCAGACCACGAAAGCTCGATGAGGCCGAGTGATGTGCCCTGTTCAACGGCCCTTCATTCGTTCAATTGTGTGCCTGACTTCCAAGCCCAAACGAGTGCCAGCGGTCTTTTCCAAATGTGTCTCGAGCAATGCGCGGGCCTTGTCGCCGCCGATTCCTTCAAGCACTTCGATGCAGCGCAATTCTCGCAAACGCTCCGGAGAGGATTCGAAGCAAACGATATCTTTCAATAGTTGTTCGAGGCGGCGTTGGGCCTCTGGAACGCGCTGGCTCTTCAACGCCTCGTGAAGAAGTTGTTCGATCCGTGGTGCGATTCGCTGCAGCGACGTTTGTGCCCGCTCACGTGCGGCTTTGTCTTCGGAACCCAAGTCGCCGATTTGGCGCTCGATCTCTTTGACATTGATGGCTTCCGGTTTGAGGCGGGTGCGAATCAACTCAAGCGCGTGCGGGCCGGACTCGCGAAGTGAAACGATGGCCCGATAAGCCCGCCTTGCATCATCGCTGGCCAGGTCTTTCCAGCACACATCGAGTTCGGCAGCCGAGAGCGGCTTCGCCCTGCCCGCTCGGTTGGGAACGCTAACGTCCCAGACGAGCGCCGTACAGTCCTTGCTACCGGAAACAAGCTTGGAGCCGTCGCGGGAAAACTCCAGGCAAGTAACGGGCAATGCATGGCCTTCGAATTTGTGGGATCGCTTTCCCGTTGCGGTGTCAAAGACCATGATCGTTGTGCAGTGCTCGGGAAAGACCACAGCAATCAGGCGTCCATCGGGCGAGAAGACTGGCGGGAACGGGTCGGCAAAGTTGAAATTGTCCGGGGGCGGTCCCGGGTCCATGCGCAACCGTTCGCGTCCTGATGCGGCTTCGATCAGTGTCAACAAATGATGGGGTTCAAACCAATCCCCTGGAGGCGTGTGTCCGGCAAGGGACCGGCCGTCCGGCGAAATAGCGAGCGATGCGACTGGTCGCTGAACCATGCCGCGCGGAAAGCCCGTGGCCAGATCAATCGCTAGCGGCCCCTTTGGATCGGGCGAGGGACTCCATAACCGACGTTCTTCCGCAGGAACCCACAGCCACGTATCAGCGATCCAGAGTAAGCGTCCGCCTGGGGAAAATCGCAACTGGTCCTCACGCAGCCACGGTCGTGTCATACTCCAGCGCTGTTTTCCAGCATCCCACAGGTCGATTCTTGTTGGTCCATCTTCCTTGAGCTTTTTCGTCAAGGCAATGACAGGTCTGTCTCCAGCAACAAAGACACCGTTCGGAGGTCCGTCAACGAGCGGTATCTCGAATCGTTTATTGCCGGTCCGCAAGTCGAACACGGTTCTGCCGACAAAGAACGAATCGCTCTTCAAGTCGAAATATCCGACGAAACCGAGCTTGAGAATCTGGCGGCCAGTCTTCGTATCCCAGATGCGTGACGTCCCGTCACCTCCGTCCGAAACGATCGTCTTTCCACTTTGTGAGAAATGAACGGCGTCGACCCGCTCTGTGTGTCCCATCGGTTGTGGCAATTCGCGCCCCAGCTCGAAATCAAATACGCGCAGATTCGACTTCGAAGTGGAAGCCAATGCAATTCGCTTTCCATCATCGGAAAAGGCAAGCGCAAGTGGATACTCGAATTCGAGGTTCAAACGAATTCTGCCAGTTTCCTTGCCGGTGCCCAAATCCCATCGCCTGATTGACTCCAGACTGATGGCAACGAGCGTCTTGCCATCGCGCGTGACCGCAACACACCATACCTCCTCCTTGCCATGCCCTACTAGAGGAGGCAGTTCCTTGCCTGTCAACACGTCCCAACGACGGACGGCTTTCTCGTCGAAATACGAAACCGCGATGTTGCCAGGAAAAAGCCACGATCGCCAGGACGGCAATTTGAAGAACTTCATGAACTTACCCGAACGATGATCGAAGATCTCGATACCATCGTCGGCGCCTTGCGAAACGATCGCCAATTTGTTGTCCGGCAAGAACAGGGCTGGCCTGAATTCGACCCGTCCATGAGTCTCAAGTGTCTGAACCAACTTGCCCGTCTTCCAATTGACGATTGGCACAGACCCTTCATACCCGCCGGTTAGAGCGGCATAATCACCATCAACGGCGAGTTTTCCGGTAGCGAGTTTGTCGATGGATCGAGTTTCTCGACGTGTGGCAACATCCCACACACGAATCTCAGAAGTCTCGGAGGTCAGCAGCGTTTTGCCGTCGGGAGTCAGGACGAAATCAAGGATTTGACCCATTCCACCGATTCGCCACAGTTCGCGCCCCGAACTCGCGTCAAAACTCGCGAGCGAGTGATCCGGCATCGAGCACACGATGGCTTGTCCATCCGGCGTGAATCTGATTTCGGGTCGATGCTGTCGATCGCGATCGCCAATGTTGCGCCAGCGAGTGGTGCCGAGGCGAGCCACGGCGCCCTTCGGAAGCGGATCGCCATATGCATCGCGCGGTTCTTGTGCGCCGGCGGCCGACGCCAAAAGACAGAAGAGCACACCAACAGTGGGGACTCGGTTCATTTTCATCAGCGTACCGCGTCGCGGGCCTTGGAACTACTCAGTTTCGTAACGTCCCCCGCATCTTCGATGTTGGCGTCGAAATGAACTCCGTGTGCCGACGCATCGTGTCTGGCATGGCGAGGGCCGCGAGTTGCTATGTGAACTAGTGTATATTATAATGTGACGGAAGGCAGATTCGCTGCCGGCGGTCTGATCGTACAGGTGAGGAAATGAACGCAGCCAGTTACAGTTCGAGTCGCCAAGATCTTCGGGATCGTGGCCGGGCTCTGCCTGGGTCGATAGGCACGAGCCCCTCCCGCGGCCAAACTCCTGGTCCCGACACCACCGCAAAAACAACAAAAACAACAATTTGTTTGAGGGCTAGTCGAGGAGATGTCAAGTCGCTGCCAATCAATGACTTACGGGCCGACGCCAACCAACGGTTTCACCGCAATTGTTGTTTTTTGTTGTCCTCCATCGACTCCGCAGCGCTGGCCTCACGGACCTGTACAATACCCGTTGCCAACGAGTTGCCCCGGAGCCGTGCCTCGATGAACCTTCGTCAGCGTCCCGAACTGCTGGCCCCCGCCGGGGATTGGGAGGCGATGCGCGCGGCGGTCGCGAATGGCGCCGATGCGGTTTACTTTGGGCTGTCGCAATTCAACGCCCGGCATCGGGCGGCCAATTTCACCTGCGACGAGTTGCCCAAGGTGATGGAATACCTTCACCGGCACAACGTCCGCGGCTATGTCGCCTTCAATACGCTTATCTTTTCGGATGAACTGCCCGAGGCCGTCGAATTCCTGAAGACGATTGCCGCTGCCGGCGCGGACGCGGTCATCGTGCAAGACTTGGGTTTGGCCCGGCTCATCAAGCGTTTGTGTCCCTCGCTGCCGGTTCACGGTTCGACGCAAATGACGTTGACCGAGCCGCGCGGCATCGAGTTTGTGCGCCGGCTCGGCGTGGAGCGGGTCATTCTTGCCCGTGAACTTTCGGTTGCCGACATTCGTAAGATCGTCCCGCAAACTTCCATGCCGCTGGAGGTGTTCGTTCACGGGGCGTTGTGCGTGGCCTATAGCGGGCAGTGCCTGACGAGCGAGGCGCTCGGTGGTCGCAGCGCCAATCGCGGCCAGTGCGCTCAGGCTTGCCGCATGCCCTACGAACTCATCGTGGACGGCGAGCGACGCGATCTCGGCGACATTGCCTATCTGCTCAGCCCGCAGGACCTGGCCGCTTACGATCTGATCGACGACCTGGCAAGCATCGGCGTCGTGAGCTTCAAGATCGAAGGGCGGCTCAAAGGCGCGCCGTACGTGGCACAAACCACGCGGACCTATCGCTCGGCCGTTGATGCCGCCATCGAAAGACGAGCGTTTGAAATTCCCGCCGAGGAATTGCGCGACCTCACGCAGGTCTATTCGCGCGGCTTTGCTCCGGGATTCTTGGATGGCGTGAACCACCAGCGACTCGTTACGGGGCGCTTCCCAAAGAGCCGTGGGCTGCGCGTCGGCGTGGTGGAACGCACGTCGAATCGCGGCGTGGTCGTGCGGTTGGATTCGCCCGATCTGGAGATCAAGCCCGGCGATGGCGTGGTTTTCGACGAGGGGCGGCCGGAAGAGAAGGAGGCGGGCGGGCGGGTATTTGAGGTGAGCGCAAAGCCGCGAGCGGCAATCGCTGAACTTCGATTCGATCGCGACGCGCTCGACCCGGCGGCGGTCAAACCCGGGGCGATCGTGTGGAAGACCGATGATCCCGCATTGCGAAAACGACTTGAAGCGACCTATGCCACGGATCACGTGGTGAATCGGATTCCGCTGAAGCTTCGAATTTCGGGTAGAGCGGGTGCAGCGCTGCATGTCTCGCTTGAAGACGATGCCGGACACACAGTTGAAGCCTCGTGGCCGGGACCACTCCAAGCGGCACACACGCAACCGTTGACGCTTGAAACGGTGCGCGAGCAATTCGGCCGGCTCGGCGACACGCCGTTTGCGCTGCGCGATATCGAACCCGACTTGCCCGAGCCAGTGATGGCGCCGCGAAGCGTATTGAATGATATGCGCCGCCGGCTCGTGGCCGAATTGATCGAACGACGCCGCGTTGTGCATTCGGTTGTAGACGCCGGTGTGCTCGATTCCGTCCGATGTATTGGACTGCGGTCTGCAGACTGCGGACTACAGCCTCATTTGCATGTCCTGGTTCGCACCTTCGATCAGCTCGACGCGGCTTTGGCATTCAAGCCGGCGACGGTCTATTGCGAGTTCGAGGACATTCGCCGCTATCGCGAGGCGGTGGCTCGGGCGCACGATGCCGGTGTGTCAGTAGGCCTGGCGACATTGCGCATCGTCAAACCGGGGGAAGAGGGCTTCCTTCGGACCGTGGGCGGGTTTGGGCCGGATTTCGTGCTGATTCGCAACCTGGCGGCGCTCGCGATATTTCGCGAGGAGTTTCCAGCCGTTCAACGCATCGGCGATTTTTCACTCAACATCGCCAACGAACTCACCGCCGAGCTGTTTCTTTCGGAAGGACTGGAACGAATCACTCCCAGCTACGACTTGAACTGGGAACAATTTGGGGCGCTGGTTGCCAGATGCGACGTTTCGCGGTTGGAAACGGTGGTGCATCAGCACATGCCGATGTTTCACAACGAGCATTGCGTTTTCGCCGCGGCGCTGTCGGACGGGAAGGACCACCGCGATTGCGGGCGGCCGTGCGACCGGCATCGCGTGGAGCTGCGCGATCAACATGGGGCCGATTTTCCGCTCGTGGCCGACGCGGGCTGCCGCAATACCGTCTATAATGCGGTGCCGCAATCGGCGGCCGAATACCTGCCGCGCATGCTGGCGTTAGGGTTGCGGCACCTCCGCGTCGAGTTCGTGCGCGAATCGGGGCAAGAAGCGGGCAGGTTGCTGGAGCGATATCGTCGCGTGTTGGACGGGCAGGACGACGGACGCGGATTGTGGCGACACCTGCGGGCGCTGAATCAACTCGGCGTAACGCGCGGGACGTTGCAACTGGTCTAAGCCTCGAATGGGAAGAGTCGGGCGAAGTCACTTGGCAAACGGTCAATCGCGTGGTGTAATACTGACATGGAATTGCTTACCAGAACTCTCCGCTCGTGCCGGCGCTTGGCCGGCCACAACGGTTGGTTCACCGTGCTTACGGCGGCGGTTGTCGTGGGCATTGAGATCATCGGTCGGCGCATGACCAGCGACTGGGCCGACGTCGTGGTCGCGGCGCTTTTGGCTGTGGCGCTTTTTGTCATTGGGTATCGGCATTATTACACTCCATTGCCTTGGCTGAAACCCGTCGTCGAGCTAGGTCGCCGGGTGTGGGACGGGCTGAAACAATGGTTCGTTGAAATCGGCTACGATTTACGAGGTAACCCACCGGTTCGGCGCGGTTTGCCGCCGATTATTCTGGCCGTGATGACCTTTCTGGTTGGCTGGGCGGCGTTTCTCATTGGTTTTGGCAAGGATTTTCCACAGAACCTCCGCGACTTTGGCGTCGACTATTCTTACCTCGGTTATCTCGTGTTGATGACCGTCGTCTGGGGGGCAATGTGTGTGGGCATCGCCCTATCGTTTTGGTTTAGCGTCGGCCTATTGCACGACGATTTGGCGAATGGCGAGGACGGGCTGTCGCGAGGACCGTCGCGGGCCGGCTTGATTCTAGGTTTGATCGCGCTCCTTTTGGTTGGCAGCCGCTTCTTTTATCTCTCGCAGGTGCTGGCCGCTTGTCTGGCGGTCTGGGGAGCGCTGGCGATCATCGCCCTGACCAGCCGCGACTACGATGTGCAGTTCCTGTGGCGGCCGCGCGGCAGCGTGCGCGTACGTTCTGTATCTGCCGGCCATTCCGCAATTCTCATGTACCTGCTCGGAACATTGCTCGCCATCGACCTGGTGCTTACGGCTTGCGGTCGTTCGCGCTGTTTGGGGGTCATTCCATACCAAGGCGACATGCCCCTCACCGTTGCGCTCGGCACCATTCTCGGTTGGGTCCTGCTCGGATTGCTGTGCATGCTGGTCTGGCAATCGATTCTCGATCGGCTGCGAAATCCCGGTCGGAAATCCAGACGAGTGCTTCACGTGACGGGCGCCGGCAAACCCGAGCATCGTCGCACGATTCGTGAACGATTCGCGCGGCGGGAATGGCGTATTCGATACGAGCCGGAGTCGCCCGATGCTTGTGCCGTGCGGATCGAGATTGTCCTGGATGAAGAACGTCGGCGGAATGTCGTTCCGAGCGCAAACCAGGAACGGCATGTCGAATGTGAGGTTCGGATGCGGCGTTACCGCGCAGAAGAACTGCTCGGTCCCGGTCGGGAGACCGGCGCAGTTGGTGCCGTCCCCCTGGATGCCGAAGCAGCCGCCGATG
>JBGQCZ010000204.1:0-8105 GCA_041495645.1 Gemmataceae bacterium
CACGCACGAAATCGTTCTTGGCTTCGCGGCCGGCGGGCCGGGCAAACAACACCGGCCGCACGATTAGTTCGCCGTCACGAGGCACGTCGTGAGTCACGTAAAGCGTCCCGGCGGCATCCAACATTCGCGCCGTTACGTTGTCGCGAGTTTTCGTCTCAGCCTTGTCGCTGGCTTGCAAGTCCTTCAAGGCATACCTGCGAATGTCCGGCTTAATCGGATCGCCGGCAAAAACGCGCTCGACAATCTGTTCGGCCGCGCTCAGGTACTTTTCCATGAGCAACGGCGGCAGCGACAGCACGTCCCCGATGTTGTCAAAGCCGTTGCCGACGTCGTCGGCGGGAAAGTCGTCGGCCGGGCGGAAGCTCACGCCCGTGAGATCCTGAATCGTTAGGTTGTATTCGACGCGATTGAGCCGCCGCAACGTCACGCGTCCGGGCGAAGCAAGAGCCGTATTGGCCTTGGCCAATTCCGCCCCGATCCAGAAGACGAGCCTCTTGCGTTCGTCATCGCTCGGCGCCGGCTTGTTCTTCGGCGGCATTTCCTTTAATTCCAACCGCTTCTTGATCGTCTCCCAAGTCGCGAATTGCTTCATCGCCGACGCCGTATCTTTGAACGCCGTGAGGTTGAGTTCGCCCGAAGCCTTCTTGTCGTTATGGCAGTCGATGCAGTATTTCTGGATCAGCGGCTTAACCTGCAAAACAAACGAATCCGCCGCTTGCGGCTTTGCGGGAACGGGCGGCGACTTCTCATCCGCGGCAACAAAGATTGCCAGGCACAGTGCCAGAAAACAGGCCAGCGGTCGCATGGAGGAAGGCTCCGGATGGAGAGCATCAGCGGGCAGGAGGGACCAACCGTATTCTATTACCAAAAACGCACCGAATCAGGCGTGCCCGTTTCGTGTGTCGATCCGCGATGATTCGCACGCCCGCATGTACGTCTCTTCCAGATTCAGAGTCAGACTCAAATCGGGTGCGACCCACAGCGGCAAGGATGGCAGCGAATTCCCGATGACCAGCGGATCGCCCCAATACTCAAGCGACCCGGTGTCCTTCGTTATTGCGGTTCGATACGAAGTGGCGTACAGATTCGCGGCGGACAAGCCCGACGAATCGTCTGCAATTTGCAGAATTTGCAGGATGTCCGCATGCAGATTCCCGGCCCGACTCGTTACCACGTCGACAACGGCAACGCCCAAACCGCTTTGCAAATAGCTGCCGCATTTCACGGCGAATGCGTGTCGATGCCCGGCGCGATCCTTATTGGCTGGGCTGACGAGTTCGAGCGCCGCCACGAGGCGCGGGCCGCCATCCTCGTGGAGAACACGGACCTCGAATAAATCAGGGTGAGTAAACTGCAATGGCGCGGTGAACGGTGGGCGCGGCGGGGCCAATACAGCCACGGCGCCGGCTTCCGGAGTGGAGTGTTCGTCGTCTTGCTTAAATGTCGCGACATCAATCTCGAGCCGGCTCCCGAGCGTAATCTCGACCTCGGCGAAATACTCGGGCGGGAGCAGGTCGCGGTTTAGGTGGTCGCGCAGCGCATTGGCCCAGGCACTGTGCAGATTCTCCCAATGCCGGGATTTACTGAGCGGCGCATGGAAATGATCGCGAAGCGGCATGGCGGCCCCTTGGCTCAAGTTACCTTCGATTTCAGGATATTCTAGCCGATAGCGAAGGATTCCGCCACGCCGTGTACATTCAACGGCAGGGAAGACGTTGGCTGGAGGATTCCGGCTTGCAACCGATCTTCGATGCCAAGTGGCGGCGGCGTGCTTTGATGGGCAATCCGGCCGCTGTGCAACTGCTCGCCGATTCGGCGCTCGTGCCGCTGTTTCGCTTCTGCTTCCATCGCGTGGGCGGCGATCAGCACCTGTGCGAGGAGGTCGTGCAGGAAACGCTCCTGCGCGCCCTGAAGGAATTAGACCGCTACGAACCGGCCCGCAGCGGAAACCATGTCTTCCCCTGGCTGAGCGGGTTGGCTCGCAACGAGATCACCCGCACGCTCGGCCGCGAGAAGAATGCCAAATCGCTCGAAACGCTTTGGGCCCGCGTCGATCGCGACTTGCGAACTGTTTTCGCTCGGCTGGATTCGCAGGTCTTGCCGGATGAGATCATGCAGCGCGAGGAGACCCGTGCGTTCGTAAATGCCACGATGGCGCAATTGCCCCCGCATTACCGCTTGGCCCTCGAAGCGAAATACGTGGACGGCAGAAGCATGCGCGACATGGCCGAGCAATCCGGCGGCACGGAGAAGGCGATCGAATCGCTGCTCACGCGTGCCCGCGAAGCCTTCCGCGAGACCTTCTTGACTCTGACGCGGCATTTGGAATTGGGAACGACTTGATGTTTACGTTTCGCGCTCGGCGCGAACTTTCAGGAACATACCCATGACACCCTTCGATCAAAACCTCGAACGCCTGCTCAAGGAAGCCTACCAGCCCGAGACGCCGGACCCGGCCTTCGTCGCCGATCTTGCCGCTCGCTTGCAAGCCACGGCCCGCGAACGCGCCGCCGTCGAAACCGGCGAACGGCGCACGCTGCGCTTGCGGCGCGTCATGGGCACGATTTTGGCGATCGCGGCGGCGGTCGCCGGAATCTTGCTGGTTCGCCACATTCAACCCGTTCGCGAGTCCGTCAGTCCGTTGATTCCCGTCGGCGTCGAAGTGGCCAAGTCCGCTCCGGCCCAGCCCGCTCATCTCACGCCGCAACCGAAAGCCGAATCGATTCCGTCCCAAGTGCTGGCGGTCGGCAAGCAATTGCAAACCGACACGCGGGCCAGGCGCGTAGCGTTGCCGGATGGCTCGGTGTTATCCGTGAATCGCGATAGTGCGGTGCGATTGGATGGGGAGCGGCGGTTGGTTTTGGAGAAGGGCGAAATCTACGTCGAGGTGGCGCAAAAAGATGGCGAGCGCTTTATCGTCCAGACTCCGGACCGCACCGTGACTGCACTCGGCACGCGCTTCAATGTCCGCGCCGATGAGCACAGCACTTCCGTCGTCGTCACGCAAGGCAAGGTCCAAGTCAGTGGTTTGAGTTCGCTCTTGTATGCGGGCCAGCAGTTGATGCCGAACGCGGACCGGGCGGCGCCGGCCCCGCGAGCCAGCGCCGTGATCGACTGGACGCGCGATCTGATGGCCGACGGCGGACTCGTGCCCGGCAGCAAGTATTGCGGCGGAGCGCTGCTCGCCTTCGATTCCGCCGGCCAGGAAGCCAAAATTTCCTTGCGCAACTTCCACCTCGACGTCCACATCGAGGACGGCTTCGCCCGCACCACCATCGATCAAACTTATTTCAATCACGAAACCTCCCAACTCGAAGGCACCTTCTATTTCCCGCTCCCGGCCGATTCCTCGATCTCTCGGTTGGCCATGTACGTGAACGGCAACTTGATGGAAGGCGGCATGGCCGAACGCGAACAGGCCCGCAACACCTTCGAGCAAATCCGCTACGCCCGCCGCGATCCCGCCCTGCTCGAATGGCTCGACGGCAGCACCTTCAAAATGCGCGTCTTTCCGCTCGAAGGCCGCCACGAAAAACGCATCGTCTTGAGCTACACTCAGCGAATGCCCGTGCTGCACGGCAAAGCCAGCTATCGCTTCCCGATGGGCCACAATCTGCAAGTGGTCGGCGAATGGTCGGCGAACGTGAAGGTGGCCGGCGGATCGGCCCAAAGTTGGGCCAGCCCATCGCACGCTCTGCAAGCCGCCACGCGCGACGGCGCGCTCCTGCTCACCAACCAGGCCAAGCAGGTCAAACTCGACCACGACCTGCAATTGGAACTGACCGATTCGAACCCGGCGCCGACGCGCTTCGCCCAAGCCGAGTTGGACGGCCAGCGCTTCCTGATGCTGCGTCATCGTCCTGAAATCTCGTCGCAACTGACCACTGACCACAAACCACTGGCCACTCACTACGTCTTCCTGTTTGAAACCTCCGCCGACCGCGATCCGCTCCTGGCCCGCACGCAGATTGAAATTCTGCGCACCCTGCTGGAAAACCTCGAACACACCGATACCTTCCAGGTCCTCACCGCCGCGACGCGCACCAAGCGCGTCAACGATACTCCGATGGCGGCAGTACAGGAAAACATCAACTCCACCATCGAATCGTTGGACAAGTCGCATTTGATCGGCGCGTTCGATCTGGAAAACGCCATCGCCGCCGTCGATCCTTTGCTGCGCGATCACAAAGGTTCGTGGTTGGTTCATATCGGCAGCGGGATCGCGGCTCTGGGCGAGCGGCGGGCCGATGTGTTGGCCGGTCGGATTCCCGAAGGTTCGTATTATGCCGGCATCGGTGTGGGCAAACGCTGGTCGCGGCCGTTCATGAAGACCGCCGCCGAACGCACCGGCGGGCATTACGCGCAGATCAATCCCGATGAATCGGTGCAATGGCGGGCGTTCGATTTCCTGGCTTCCTTGAAGTTGCCGCGTTGGCAGAACCTGACCGCCACCGACGACTCCGGCCGCGAATGGCTGCTGACTGAATCATCGCTCTGCGCCGGCGAGGAACTCTGCGCCGCCGCACGACTTGCGATGGAAGACACGCTGCCCAAGCAAGTGACCATTCGCGGGCAGATGGACGGCAAGCGGTTTGAACAAGTCTTGGGGGTTGAGAATGTCGCCGAGAAGGCCGGGTACATTCCGCGGACCTGGGGCCGGCTCGAGATCGACCGCCTCATGGCCGCCAATTCCGACGCCAACAAGCAAAAGATCATCGATCTGAGCAAATCGCTCTACGTGATGTCGCCGTATACTTCGCTCCTGGTCCTCGAAAACGAGCAGATGTACCAGCAGTTCAAGATCGACCGCGGCCGCAAGGACCATTGGGCGATGTATCCGTGCCCAGAAAAGATCACCGATCAGGCCGAGCCGATGCCCAGCAACGCCTCGCCCATCGCCGTGAAGAACGAGCCCAAGCGCGAACGCACCGTCCGCGACGTGTTGCAATCCATCATGGTCCGCAACGTCGCCCCGTTGGGCCAAGCGCATAGCGACGAGTACAAACCAATTACGGCGTGGGACATGATGACGCGGCAACCGAAACCAATCTTGAACGCGTTTGCAATCGAGCCAGGAAAGGTCAACATCAATCAGCTTGATAATTTGGGAGTTGGCGGCCTCGACAATTGGCGCGAGGTTCTAATCATGCCGTTGCCAATCTACAGCAGTTGGCCGGAGCAAGGCGGCTTTTACCGGGCACTTGGGGCTCTGCACTACCGGCAAGACCGCGATTTCTCCAATCAAGTCATCGCGCGGCGCGGCTTGGTCGATGTGGACGGAAGTGTCCCGCCCGACGTCGGCGGCCGCTACATCATTCCGGCTCCGGGCGCGACGCCTGTGTGGGTTCCTGAACGGTCGATGATGGCATCCCCGTACTACCTCGAACACCGACCACAATACTTCCGTCCCGATCCTGACTTCCCGTTGGAGAAGGAACTGGCGCAAGAAAACGGCCGATTGATGCCTAGCAAGATTCCCTATCTCAACTGGCTGTATCAAAACCCGCCAAACGGCATCGGCGGCAACGGTGTATTTAGTCGCAACAATGGCGGTGGTTTCGGCGGTCAAGGCGGCCAGGGGGGCTTCGGGTTTGGTGGCCAAGGCGGCGGCTTCGGCGGTGGGCAAGGCGGTTTCGGTCAAGGCGGCTTTGGTGGGCAAGGCGGATTCAACGCGGCCAACGGCTTCGGTGGATTCAACGGCAGCAATTATCTCAATGGAACGAATTTCATCCCTGGCGCCAACGGCTTCGGTATGGGCGGGCAGCATGGTTTCGGCGGCGGGCAACTTGGCATCAATGGCAGTTGGAACCTTCAGCAAACTGGCGTCGGCGGTGGGTTCAACTTCAATGGCTGGTACACTCAGTTCAACGGCTTCCAGGGCAATTTCGGGCAAGGCTACCTGTACGGTCAATTCGGCTTCAACGGCTTTTCGCCCAACGGCGCCAATTACTGGAACGGCACGCCGCTGACGGATCGCATGCGCTTGCTGGAGACTAAACGTACGCAGTTCGGCCCGCCGGCGGATGGTGCGGGTGTCGCTCCGTACAAGGCGATGGCTGTCTCCATGAATCCGCAGATGATGGTGGGCGGTGAGATTGTGCCGGGGCGTCGCGTCGATGTGCTCAGGGTCGAGCGGCTGCCTAGCGGCAAGTCGTTTTCAACCGCGATCCTGAAAAACGTGCCGGTGATCGGCGTCGACGTCAATGTATCGCGTCAGGAACCAGTGCCCGCAATGAGAAATGGTCAGATCCCAAACGAGGGCGACAACACATCCGGTCCGAGCGGCCCGCGCCAGACCGTAACGATGGCCGTCAAACAACGGGACGGTCTGATGCTGCACGAGGAAGCCAAGCGCGGCGAGTTGCTCATGGTGCTGCGCGACACGCCGGCCATGAAGTTAGACCCAAGAAAGTTCTTTGGCGATCAGTTGCAAGAAAGCGATTTGCTGAAAAACGGCGTCGTGCTTTACCAGCAGCCGTCGGTAACCGGCATCAATGCCCAGCTGCTGTTCCGCGATCTGGTGGCGTTCGCACCGGGGATGGAAACTTCGCAAGCCGATATTCTGGCGACGATTGAAGCGGAGGCGGCGTTGGAACCGGTGAAGCTCGGCCGCATCGACGACATGGCGCGGAAGCTGATCGACGCGGCTCGCGCCGGCGGGTGGCGGAAGAATGTGATCAAGCTCGATGATACGACCTTGAACATCGCTTACGACGGCGCCGGGCGCTTCGCTTACGACCGGGTCCTGCCCACGGGCTTGCGTGAAATCGTGGTCTGCGACGGTGCAACGCTGCTGCACCTGTATCCCGAGATTGGCTTGGGAGCCAAGCGGCCGATGAGTCTGTATCACCGGGCCGAGTTCGCGGGTCTTGCGCCGACGGCGTTGCCGCCGGTCGAGGATTTGGCCCGCGGCGCGGACGTGCTTTCTATCGACGAGCGCACCGTGGCCATCGTCCCGCACGGTGACACCAAGAACAAATTGGAACTGCGTCTGGTCTTCGCCGACGGTCGCGTGACGGAGCGGCAGGTCTACGATCCGGCGACCAAGAAAGAGCTGCAAACCGATAAGATCGAGCAAGCGAAGCCCGCCGCGGCCCCGAACCTGAAGCCGGACGTGAGCAAGCTGGTCGTGCTGCCGCTGCCGTATCGCACGGTTGAGGCTGCGACTTCTGTTGCCGCGCGTCGCGCATTCCTTTGGCCCACGCACTTCCCCGACGATCGAGCGATGCTGCTCGCCGCGCATTTCGCGGCCGGGACTCCGGATGCCACTCTGCTCAACTTCATCAGCAATTCGTTCGAGACGCAGGAGATGCGGCCGGGCATGGTCAGCCTGCTGCGGGCCAGCGGGGACAGCCGCAGCCCGACCGATTTGAGCCGGCTTCCTCACTCCGACGCGGACATGGTCCTAGTCAGATACCTGAGCGAAGCCGAACAAAGCAGTCAAAACCTCCAGTACCTGCCGGCCCGCGATGGACTGCTGCGCGAGATGGCTCAGTTGCACGTCATCTGGCACGGCTGGATCAATGGATTCAATCGCCAGACTCCGGAACAAATGGACGCAACCTGGAAGCGCACGCGCGAGTTCATCGAGCGCAACCGACACAACACGCTCGGCTGGTTGGCGATGATTGTCTCCGCTCCTTATCGCAACTACAACCAGCTCGCCTGGCAATCGCAGGCCGAAGCGTGGCAATTGTTCGATTCGCACCCGCTCTTTGGGTACACCGCTCGCTACGAACGCATGCGTTGCCTGCTCAATGGCGGGATGCCGAATACCGCCCGTATGGTCTTCGAGGACCTGTACCGCGAGACGCTGGCCGTGGGCGTCATTCCGCCGCTCGACGCCGCCGTCAAGGGACTCCCTGCGAACGAGATGGGCGTTACCTGGGGAGGGATGTTGGCCAAAACCGCCGGCGATCTCGCGAAGAAAAAGCACGGCTTCGAAGCCTTGGCCATCGCTCAGCAGTGCCAGCAATTGGGCGAGCCGCCGCTGGCCCGCGACGTGCTGGCGGCAATCGAGCCCGAAATCAAGGACGCCGGCCCGTCGCTGCGTCTGGCCGCGGCCCTATTCCTAACCCGTTGCGGCGACCGAAGCCGCGCCGCTC
>JBGQCZ010000205.1:0-8095 GCA_041495645.1 Gemmataceae bacterium
CAAACGAACGCCCCATCGGATGACGGGCATAACTCTCGGAAATGGCTTTGTGGCAATCCTTGCACGCCGCATCGCCGACGTATTTCACCTCGGGCCGCACGTTGCGAAACGGAGTTTGGAACGTCAGCCGCGGGTCGTCCGCGCTTGAGTTCGTTCCGGGCGGAGTAGTTCCCGCTCCAGACTTGAACAGAAACGGCCGGGCAATCACGCCGGCGGCGATCAGCACAACGACCGCAAGCAGCGCAAGGGCAATCGCGCGAATGCGGCCTGACCTGCTCTCAGCCATCTCGATTTCCCGCCGAACGGAATAAATTCCGTTCTACATTCGTCTTGTAAATGTAGAACGCAATTTATTCCGGTCGCCTAACCACGTAGCGATCGCCACGGCTCTTCCTGGCTCACGTCCACCATTGCCGGACCGGTGATCTTGGCCGGCGACAAAATCGCCAGGACCTTGAGCGTGGACTCGCCGCCGTTCCAACTGCAATGAACGACATTGATTGGGATATGAGCCGCGTCGCCGGGGCCAAGGATGCGCTTCTCGCGCTCAACCCATTGCTCGCATTTGCCTTCGAGCACGTAAATGATCTCTTCCATCTCCGGGTGGCGATGAAAAGCGTGCCCTTGCCCCGGCGGAATGCGCACGTGCACGAGTTGAAGCTGCTCCGCAGCGACGATATCCGGGCGGCACAACCAGTCCAGCGACCCCCAAGCCAACGGCTCGATCTTCATGTCCTTGGCGGTGACGAAGCGCAAAGGGTGCATCCGCGAGCCTCGGGGGACTTTCTGATTCAAATCACGGACGGGGCTCTGGCGAATTGTTCGCCGTTGCTCGTCCACGATCTCAGCGGAACGGCCGAACCGAGAACGATCATGCACGTCATGGCGACAAACGACCC
Organism: Gemmataceae bacterium; assembly: GCA_041495645.1. GTDB lineage: Bacteria > Planctomycetota > Planctomycetia > Gemmatales > Gemmataceae > JBGQCZ01. Next base: position 900 of record JBGQCZ010000205.1, read on the forward strand.
GACCATGATCCAGAATCCCAAGTTGCTAAAACCGTAGTTGTGCAATCCGACGCCAAGCATGTTAGTGCCGAACCAGGACAGAGTGGTCACGATATTGCCGAAGACCGCAAGCACTGCCACGCCGCGTTGCTTGACCAATCCACCCCAGCGGGCGTGAAGCACCACGGCATTCCACATGACGATGAGCAGCGCGCCGTTTTCCTTGGGGTCCCAACCCCAGAAGCGGCCCCAGGAATAATCGGCCCAGATGCCGCCCAACACGGTGCCGACAAAGCTCAGAAACGTCGCGAAGCAAACAGTGCCATAGATCATTCCGCTGAGCGACTTGAAGGCATGTCGGTCGAGGACCGGCGTGCAAATGCCCAGAAGGATGAACAGGATTCCCAAGAATCCCGCCACGTACGTTGCGACGTAGCCGAGAGTCACCATGGTCACGTGCGTGGCCAGCCAGAAATTGGTGTCGAGCACGGCCTGCATCATTTCCATCGTGTCGTTGCCGTTTCCCAACCCGTGCGCGATAAGCGTAGTCATGAATCCCAGCGACGCCCCGACGACATTCGCGATCCCCAGCGGCCTGATAATCTCGAGTATTCCGCACAGGAGCACGGCGCCGCAGCCGATGAACACGGCGGACGAGTAGAGATTCGTGACCGGCGGCCGGCCTTGAATATACATGCGCGCCACCAACCCGAAGACGTGAATCGAAAACGTCATGCAGATTAGCGCAAACGACGCCCAGCGGAAGGGCGGCGAAAGCTGCCGGCTCCAACCGGTCAATAGCAGGCCCACGAGAGCCAGCACCGCCGCGGCGAAGTACATCACGGTGCACTTGTAGAGCGGCGCGAAGCGGTTGAGGAAAACCTCCAGCTTGAGGGAACGTTGCTCTTTGGGAGAAAGTTCGTCAGCATGACCGGCGAGTTGCGAAACGGTCTGGTTAAAAGTCTCACTGTCTTTCGCCCGATAGGCCTTGCTCAAGTCCAACCACGGTTTCAGTTCGGGATCCTGTTCCTGTAGCCGTTCGTATTCCTGCTTCCGAGCTTGGTTTCGCCAGCGTAGAATTTCGTCGCGTTTCTCCACTGCCAAGACCTTGAAATCAGTATTGTTCAAGTCGAACTTGGCGATCGTTTTCTGCTGGGCAATGTCCTCGGCTTCATCCATGCATCGCTTTCGTCGTTCGCCGAGCGATTCCCAATCGGCGCCAGGTGACTTGGGCGGTACGGCCCGAACAAACAGTTGGCTCACACGCGTGAATTCAGTGAGTCGATCGTAGAACTCGAGCAATTTTTCCTGGTACAAATCGCGTTTTTCCCTGGGCGTTTCCAGCGCTTTGTCGTGCTCGACTTGCAGAACCTTGAACTTGCTGCCGAACTCGTTCAACGTGTAACGCAAGCCCGATCGCGTTGGCAGGCTCAACACGTTGCGAATTTGATCGTTGTCAATCTTGAAGGCCTTCGTGTTCCAAAAAGGGCCGGTGCCGGTGTCGGCATCGGAATCATTGCTGATCGATTCGAGGAACCAAATGATCGCAGGATACTTGTTTTCCTCTTCGTCCTCATAGACCTCGCTGCCGTTGTTCAAGCGCAGCGTGGTGCGCGTAAGCGTATCGAGCGGCTTAAGGCGGCCGCCGTCGACCACCGGCACGACCCGCAGCGAGGCCAGGTCGAAGCCGTTGTACTTCTTGGGCGGCACGTCCGTGCTCAGCGCCGAGCCCAGCGCATAAAGACCGAACAGACCGAGTACGAAGAGAACCAGCAGCGGCGTCCCATGTTTCTTGAGTACATTCATCGCGCGGCTCCTCCTTCACGGGCAGTGCGCACCAGGAACCGAAATAGAGCCAAGCCGAAATGAAACAGCATTCCGGCCGCCACCAGTCCGCACGACAAATACGGCATGAACCAGCCCGGATTGCTCACGACTTGCAAGATCGTGCCGCGCATTCCTCCATCGGGGGGCAGCCAGCCCGACTGGTAATACGTCTTACCTTCGTACGTGAGGGGAGCGTTCATGTAGATTTCCACTTCGCGGTCCACGTTTTGCCTCGGATCCACGATGCGGACACGGCTGCGGAAATCCTTCGGCTTATCAGTTCCCGGGTATTTGTCGTGCGTGAACTTGATCAAATGAAACGTATACGGCTCAGGAACTTGCTTGAAGCGAAGCGCCAATTCAAATTCGCGATCATTAATCCGGATCAATTGATTCTTGGTCAGACCGGCAGCAACCAAGTACACGCCTCGCGGCTTGCCCGTTTTCTTGTCGATGAGGCGAACGTAGGTCGAAGGACGATCCTCCTCCTGCTCCAATTCCACGCCGCTCACTTCGGGCTTTTTGACCGCCATATCGCGCAGCCCAAAGCCGGCCGTTGCCAAGTTCTTGTCATTGGGGCCAATATCCTTCAATTCCGAATTCGTGTAATAGGCCAATACCTCAACGTCAACCGGCAGATTGGCGTCTCGGATCGTTCGGCCTTCTCTTAGCCGCGAAGAGGCGATCGCCGAAACCTTGTCAATGTTTGGGTCCGTCACGTCGACGAACGCCAACTCCATCTTGCGTTGGTCGACCAGCATGCTCGACGACTTGCCTTCCTCGATGATCATGCGATATTCGATCGCGGCCACGCCGGTGAGGAATTCGCCCACCATCATGACAATCAAGCCACTATGAATGAGCCACACGCCAATCTTGGTCCAGCTGAGCTTGAAGCGCAGGAAGTGGGCCGCAAGTAGATTGAAGAGCAACAGGAATCCAATCGTCCAACCGCCCGGATAGGGGAAACCGCCGCCCACTTGCATCGTCGGGTGAAAGAAAATCTGGAACGGAATCCAAACGACCAGGGACCGGAAGTACGTGTCCACGACCGTCCATACGCCGTTGCCGACTTGCGCCAGGGTCCCGAAGAACACCAATCCCATCGCGACAATGAGCAGCACGACGGTCAATTTGAGCGAAGCGACGAATTGAAGCACTCGCCGACCCAGGGGCTCGGGTTTTGCCGCCGGGGCGCTCTTGGCCCGTGGTTCCAGCGCAATCGCCAGGGCCTTTGGCAAAGGCCGCGTGGCGGTGACCGCACCGGCTCGGGCTCTGGATTTCTTGCTCACGTTATTTCCCTCCGCCAAAGCGGATCGAGCGCACGAATGACTCAAAGGCAACTTGCTGCTTACCGACCAGTTCGGGCGAGCCCATCATTTTGATGAACCATGCCTCGTCGCCGCGCTGGCAGATGACAGCAAGTGTTCGCAACTTCTTCATCGAACGAGAATTCGCTCCGGAGTAGTCGACGTGGACGGACTTAATGCCGTCCACCTCGATTGGGCGGCCCTCTTTGGCAGCCTCGGCATCCGAGAGTACGGACAGTCCGACTTCTTCTCGCCAACGATTGACGTTCGCCGCAAGGCCACCCGCCTCGCCGGGAAAACGCGTCAGCGTGATCTCGACTGACATCGGCCCGTCCTGGATTTGAAAGCCCAAGAGAAACATTCGACCAGTTGTTCGAGGAAGGACCTTCCAACCATCGGGCACCTGGAATTCAGGCAAATCGCGTCGGTTAGGCTCTTCGGTTTTCGACCGTGGTTCGTACGCCTCCACATCAATCGCATCGGTCCGGGCGCTCCCCAAGTCGACCAAGAAGGACATGTGCCCATCAATCTCTTCTTTCTTGATCTTTTCAAAGTCCTGCGCGCTCATCGCCGGCAACTTCAATTGTTTGCGCCAGCGATTGATATTCTCGACCACCTTTTCGGGTTGCGGTCCAAAACGAAAAACCGTTACTTCCTGCCCCAGGGGAATGCGGAACGTGGCGTATCGCAATAATTCGCGGCCCGGTTCGTTCTTCCAGTTTTCCGGCGCCGACCACGCAATTGGTTCGGGTCCTTCCTTGGGAAAACGCACCGAGCGCACGAACTTCCAGAACGCGTCGGCGTTCTCGGTCGTGGAATCGGTTCGACCCATGAGTTTGAAAAACCAGGTTTCGTCACCAGCCGGAACGATCGCCGCTAAGAGCCGCTGTTTGTCGCGCGGAGACTCAAACACGCGCACCGGCTCTTCGGTGCAGCCCGCAAGGCAAAATCCCAGCGCGGCAAGGCACACGGTCATGATTCGCCGGCGGCGGAGTAATACGGTCATTTCATTCCAATGCCGAGAACGTCGGAACGGCCCTGTCGTGGGGCGCCTTAGCTTTTCATTATAAAAGGTCGGCGGGCAGGTGGGTTAGGTGGGAATGTTCAGGCGGGCATATTCAGTTTCGCAATCCGCTCGCAAACATGCAATAGCGATTGGAAACAAAGTCCAAATTCCAACCCACAAATCCCAAGGAAGTCTCAACAACCAACCTTCAACCTTCTTGGAGATTGATCGTTGGAACTTCCTTGGAATTTGTGGGTTGGAATTTGGGAATTACTTCTGTTGCGGTTCCTCGTCGTTCGGCAAGGTGACTGGGCCGGGGCGGTTGAAGTCGAATTCGGGGTTGTACTCGAATCGCTGGCCTTCGACGGGCTTCTTCTTGACGGGCGGCGGTTTGCGGGTTCGGTTGGCGTAGGCTCGCGATGCCCCCCAGCGGGCGAAATTGTAGGCAGCCAGCACCAGCGCCAAGACTGCGACGTACAGTCCTTGCTGACCCGGCTCGATGCCGGCAATTTCCTTGCCGGTGAGATTCACGATCGCCAACGGCAGGCCGATGACCAGCCACACGAACGCCAGGATTAGGTTCAGCGAAAAGGGCATTGGTCACGAATCGAAGAAGAATCACCACAAAGGACACAAAGAGCACAAAGAAAGGCGACAAACACCTCTTTGAATTCTTCTTTGTGTCCTTTGTGTTCTTTGTGGTGATTCTTTGATTTCCTACTTCTTTGCTGCCGGCAACATTTTCTCCGCCGCCGCGAAGATTTCCTTGATGCCCGCTTCGTCGAGCTTCTTGTCGTCGGTGAAGGTGAAGCGCTTTTCGACTTTGTGCTTGTTGTAAACAAGCACGGTTGTTTGGTGCTTCTTGATGTTGTTGATCTGGTCGTCCTTGGTCACGATGCCGAATTGCTTGACGGGCTGGGCATCGGGCAAGGTCAGACCCAGCAGTATTGGGCCTTGCAGTTTCAAGTTCGTGATCAAGCCTTCGATCGCGCCGACTTTGGCGTCGCGGCCCAGCTCATCGAGGTATTCCTTTTCGTGGGTCACGAAGATGGCGAAGACGCCGACTTTGGCCGGCTTGTTGGCGGCGGCGAAGGCGTCGAGCTTTTGCATGAGGACGGCGAGCGGATCTTGCGCGTCAGCCGGCGGGGCGAGGGCGATGACCGCGACCGTCGGGTTGAGGTCGTTTTCGCAGAAGAAGCAATGGAAGTGCTTGGCCCGCGAGCCGTTGACGGCATAAACGCGGAACGGGCCGGGCAGCAGCTGGCCGTCTTGTCCGGTGGACTGGGCGGCGGCCGGCGGTTGGGCGGCAAGGGGCGTAAGGGCCATGAGGATCACGATGATCGGCGCGATTGCAAGGCGCATGCCAGGCACTCCGGAGTGAGGCGAAACGGGTGAATCTCCCTTCAGCGTGTCCGAAAAACAGCGCCGCGTCAAGGGGCTACCGTTGACGGACCCTTCATCAACCTTACATAATGCCCTCGTCTTAGGGAAGTTCGCTCGTGTATCAGTCTTTGTGGTGCAGGCGTCCCGCCTGCCTTGTGCAGCCGAGACGGCCGCACCACAAACTGAGGCACTACCGGAAGTTCGCTCGGCACACACTTCGGACGGCGGTGCGCACCCATGATGAACATGCACAAGCTGAAAGTGTTCAGTGGCCGGGCCAACCGGCCATTGGCCGAGAAAATTGCCGATTGCCTGGGCGATACGCTCGGCAAGCTCCTGCTCGCCGATTTTCCCGACGGCGAAGTCCGCGTGGCCATCGAAGAGGACGTGCGCGGCCGCGACATTTTTGTCGTCCAGCCCACCTGCCCGCCGGTGAACGACAACCTGATGGAGCTGCTGATTATTTTGGACGCGTTCAAACGCTCCAGCGCCTCGCGCATCACGGCCGTGATCCCCTATTACGGTTATGCCCGCCAGGATCGCAAGGATCAGGGCCGCGTGCCCATCACCGCCAAACTCGTCGCCGACCTGCTCACCAAAGCCGGCGCTGACCGCGTCCTCACCCTCGATCTGCACGCGGCTCAGATTCAGGGTTTCTTCGACATTCCCGTGGACCACTTATACGCGGTGCCGGTGATCAGGGAGGCGCTGCATCGAGTCGCCATTCCGCCCGATGACTTCGTGATCCTGAGCCCCGACGCGGGCAACATCAAGAAGGCGTTGATCTACCAGAAGAAGCTGGGCGGGGCGTTCGCGATCGTGGACAAGCGCCGGCTGAGCGATACGGTGACGGCGCAGGCGAACATTATCGGAGCAAGTTTGAAGGGCAAAGTAGCGGTCATTTTCGACGACATGATTTCCACCGCGGGTACGCTGGTGGGCACCGCCGAAGCCGCTAAGGAACATGGAGCGCACAAAGTCCTCGCCTGCGCCACGCACGGCGTGTTGTGCGGCCCGGCCATCGACCGCCTGCGCAACGCCCCGATCGAGCAGGTGATCATCACCGACACCATTCCGCTGCCGAGCGAAAAGAGATTGCCGAAAATCCACGTCGAATCCGTCTCCGGCCTGCTGGCCAACGCGATCCGCAGCATCCATCTCAATGAATCGGTCAGTCGTCTGTTTGAATGACGCGTACTCGGATTTGTGGATTTGTAGGGTGGGTCGAGACCGGGCTCTCCTAAGAAAAATCTCATTTCCCCATTTGACACGTCAGCGTCCGCACCCAATGGTCGCTTTGGGTAGACATTTCAGGTCTCACGTTGACCGTCATGTCCCATTAGAGAGGACAAATCCATGATCACCTCGCAAGTCACCCGCCGCCAAGTCGTTTGGGGGCATTCATTGGCCAAACGGGCTCGACTGGCCCGCCGCGATCCGAACTATTTCGCCGAATTCGCGTTCGCCGACCCGGAAGGCCGGCGGTTGCGCCAGGCCGATGTGCATCGGGAACAGCATCAATTTTTCGGAGAGCACGATCGGGCCCTGGTCGATCTCATCCCTACCCCTGGACCAGTTTTTGGGGAGCCGACGACCGACCCAACGCACCACTCAACTGCCAACCCAACGCACCACTCAACTGCCAACCCAACGCACCACTCAACTGCCAACCCAACGCACCACTCAACTGC
>JBGQCZ010000206.1:0-8080 GCA_041495645.1 Gemmataceae bacterium
CCCGGAGGACCGGTGTAAATGTCTCGCCGTGGTGGTAGGCCCGCTTCTCGCCGGGGCGGAAGCCCAAGCCCGCTTGCAGGCCACCGACCTCCTTGCCCCATGCGGTGAAGGCCTCCTTGATTCTTGCCGATTCTGGAATCGAGGTGTTTTCTGGAGTCGTGGGCGGCTTGTCGCTCGCCTTCCCTTCCTTGGCCTGGTCCGCGCGCTTCAGCACCCGCACCACGAGAATGTGTCCGTCGCCCGCGGCGTCGGCAACCGTGAATCCCTTCGGCCGAGCGTCCTCCGGCTTCCCGAAGAAGGCGATCGTCAATTGGTCCTTTTCCAGTTTGTAGACAGCCTGGATCTTGATGTTGTCGCCCGTGATGGTCAGTTCTTTTGGGTTCTTAGTCGAGTCGATGATGAACTGGTTGGTCCCCCCGCCGGAGCTGTTGCTGTCGTCATCGCGCACCCACGCGGTCGTGACTTCCTTCCCCTTGAATGTGACCTGATAGGACTTGAACATCAACGTGCGTTGTTCGCCATCGTGTTCCTCCGAGACGAGGTCCCACCGGCCGTCCAGTCCGGCCAGTTCCTTGTCGCCCTTCGATTCTTTATCCTTCGGAGATTGCTCGGATCCTTTTCCAGTCGCGACTTCCCGCTCGTTGTTTGCCGGCTTGTCGCCTTGTGCCGCGGCCGTGCGGTAGGTCAACATCCCTCCCCCAAGAGCCGTCATGCCCACTACCAATGCCACCGCGGCGATTTTGATTTTGGTCAGAAACATGGTTCGTAACACTCCGTCTGTTAGAGCCGCGACGTTGGCCGAGGTGGCCGCAGTCACTGCGTTCCCCGCCGCGACCGAGGTCGCGGCCTTTATCGAAGCAACCACCAGCGTCGGAGCAAGGGCCGCGTTGGTCGTCCCTCCCGCAAGCAAGCTCGCACAGAGAGCTGCCGAGAGCGTGAATCCGCGCTGGGTCAGGCGTTCGCGCAGGAGGGTTCGGCCGCGCTCCAGGAGCCCGTGCAGTTTGCCCGTGCCAAAACCGAGCTGTGTGGCCGCCTCGTCGCGCGTTTTGCCTTCCCAGTAGCAAAGCAAGAGCGGAGCGCGATAGCGTTCAGGCAACTGGCCGAGTTCCTCATCGAGGATTGTCTGCGCTTCTTTCCAGTAGGTGGACGCGGCCTCGGACTGCGCGGGCGGCAATGCCGCTTGTTTTTCGCGCTTCCGTCGGCGGCCTTGTTGACGCTTGAGATTCGCGGAGATACGGCACGCGATCCCGTGCAGCCAACTGCCCAGCGCTGTGGTCTTGCGGATCGAACCCGCCTTGCGGGCAAAGACCAGGAACGTCGCCTGGCAAGCATCCTCGGCGTCTTGGGAGTGCTTCAGAGCGCGGCGGCAAACGCCCAGAACCATGGGGCCGTGGCGTTCGATCAGCACCGTGAACGCCGCTTCGTCCTTTTGCCCGACGAAGCGCTCGAGCAATTCTGGATCGGTGAGCGCGCGGCCCGTCTGGACTGCCGCCAACACGCGGACATGCTGCAAGACGCCATTGAGTGATTTCGTGGCCATGTTCAGTGTCGCGTTGCCCTATTACAAGGTAGTGGCCGCCACTACGTCGTTGGCGCGCCGACCCGTTGCAATTGGCGAGCCGAGCCGTGTACGCGGCCGGGTGTGCAAAGCACCAAAACCTGGAAGCTTACGCGGCTCGACTCGCCAATTGTGGTTCGGCTCGCCGGACGTTCGCTGGGAGTATCGCGTTCGCGAGCAGACTTACCCCCGGCGGTGAATCGGCTTGGCGGGGCGGTAGTTGCCTGGGTGCCAGGCAGGCGGTCAATTGACCTGGAATACGAACGGCACGATGCGGACCTTTCCGTCGCGGAGGAACTGGCCCCAGCCCTTGTAGATGCCCGCCTTGCCGAAGTGCACCTCGAAGGCAATCACGTTCGCGGCGGTCTTCTCGGAAGCCGGGTGAGAGTGGACGTATTCCTTGCCGTCGGCGCTGATGACGACGAGGTGCCCCATCGCTCCCATGTACGGCTGAAAATCCATTAGCGGCTTGTCGGCCGCGTCGGTCAGGGTGAATTCGATCCGGCCATCCGCGCCCGCTTTCGCGCCATCGATCTTGAGCGCCGCCTGGAGCCCGTCGGCTTGGATCCGACCCGCGGCATTGGGCACGATGGCCGGCTTCTCGGGCGCGGCGCCGCTGACGCGAACTTCGGTGGTGTATCAGTTTGTCGCCGTACGACGGAGACAAGTGCCGGGCGGGCTTTGTATCGTTACGAATTTCCAGCGCCGCGGCAGTGCAACCAGTAATACATCGCCCGCAACTGCGTTGCCAACGCCACCGTCAAGCTTGTAGGTCGTCGCGCTCGCGAGTATATTTTTCGAGGGCCGCGGTGCTGTCGGCGCCAAAGGAGTGACTTTCGTGCTGATCCTGTCGTCCCCTTTCCGTGTCGTTTTGGCATTGGATGTCAGTCCGCAGAGTTAAGGGCGTAGTGACACCATTGGGCGATTTGCGGAACTGGCGTTGACGGCCTGATTTTATGTAATTTGCCCCCGTAGCTCAGGGGATAGAGCATCGGTTTCCTAAACCGGTGGTCGCAGGTTCGAATCCTGCCGGGGGTAATGCAGAAAACGCACTTTCCGGCTACCCGTTTGTAGCCATTCTGTAGCCAATCGCCGGATTTTCGCCAGAAAGCAGGGTTTCCATAAATCCCGTGGCCTTTTCCTGGCCGGCATCGGTCGCATGGGCATAGAAGGCTACTGTCGTGGCTTTGCTGGCGTGGCCCAATCTGGCGGACACGGTTGCGAGGTCAACCCCACCGCCCAGCAACAGCGTCGCGGCCGAATGCCGTATGTCGTGGAAGCGGATCTTCGGGACTGCTGCCTTCACCATGACCGGAACGAAGTGTCGGTGGTACAGATTGGCGTGGGGCATCAAGCCGCCAACTTGGTTGCAGAACACCGTCCGGTCTGATGCAGAGGTTCCTTCCGCCAGTGCCATCTTGCGGCGATCCGCCAGCGCTTCTACAGTGAACGGGCTCAGCGGAATCCGGCGATAACCGGCGGCGGTTTTCGGTTCCTTCAACTCGCCCTTTTGCGCTGACCGGCGGACGTTGGCCGCGCTGCCGTCGAAGTCCACGTCCTGCCATTGCAACCCGAGCAACTCCCCTGCCCTCATTCCCGAATCGGCGGCGAGAATGAAAAGCGCCTCGAATCTGTCGCCACGGGCGGCGCTCAGAAATGCCCGAAGCTCGTTTGCGTTCCATGTCTTCGACTCGAATTTCGTCCGCCGCGGTTTCTTCACGTCGCGGGCCGGGTTGTGATTCAAGAGCCCCAACGAAACCGCATAGGCCAGTACGACGCCGATCGTTGTGCCGATCTTGGCTTGCAGGTTCGCGGAAACTCCGGCATCGGCGAGAGCGGTAAATAAACCGCGCAGGACCATGGGGTTAATCTTTTCCAACTTCGTGGCGCCGACGTGCGGTTTGACGTAGAGTGCGCCTTGAGTGACGTAGTACTCGTGGGTGCGCGTGGCCCACGTCGCCTTGAAGTCCGCGGCCCAAACATCGAAGAAAGCGCCCAGCGTTAGGCCGCCGGCGTCGGCAAGCTGGCCACGGTCGAGAGCGTGCTGATTGTGCCGGAGTTTTTCCAGTAGCTCGCCCTTCGTTGTCGCGTACAGCGTGCGCCGTTTTCGCTTTCCGCCGGCATCGACGCCAAGCGACAAGCTCGCGGCCCATTGGCCATCGGCCCGCTGATAGATACTGCCTTCACCGCGTCCACGTCGTTTCATGGCTTGCCTCTCCGGTTGGGTTTGGTTTTCGGGGGTCGATGATCGGCCATCTTGCATTTGTCAGAGCAATACAACGCATCCGATCGCTTTCCACCCTGGCCGGTCATGAATGGAAGCTGGCAGAACGCGCACGTTTTCGCTTGAGTGTTTTTCTTGAGTCCGAGAATGAAACTGTACCAAAGAAATGAATGCAGACTCCCCGGAATCAATTCAATCGCGTATCCTGTTTGCGGCTTGCCTTTTCGGCCCGGTTTACTGTGCGGGCGGACTCTAACGTCCATTCCCTTGTGCAGACGCTGCTCGACAATCCAAGCCAGCAATTGTCGGCCAACCTGCGAAATCTCACGCTTGTCTGTTGTTGGATTTCCACCGCGATTGTCCTCGAAAGTGACAGTCCGGTCTAGCTGCGCGACGTGCTCGGATCGCGATACTATCCACCGGCCCGCCGGCAGTCCGAGGGATTTAGGCAATCGTGGCACGACGTGACCGCGTAACTTCTTGCCCGCTATTTCTTCCAACGACTCAAAACGCGGCGCGATGCGACCAGCGTCCAGGTCGCCGATTGTTTTCATGGCAAGGATTTCTGTGCACCAATAGCTGAAGTGAACGCGCTCCGGAAAATTGAACTCAAATAGATCGCCGTACCTGTTTGCGAAGTCGCGCACGCCGTCGAGACTCAAAGGCGTGTTCATGAATGTAAGATGCAGGCCCGCGACCAGGCACACGCGCCGATCTCTCGCTCCGAGCGGCCGCTCTTCGGGCATGGCCCGCAAAACAAAGTCCGACGCTTCGACCGTCTTCACGGATTCCCAAAAATACCCGTTTGCTGGAATCGGAACTGTGATTTCCATAGCTAACCCTCAACCGATAATGTAACCGATATTCTACAGTATAAGCGTTGACGTTACCTTTGCAAGTGCTCTAGAATCTATTTCAACGAATTGTAGTCCGACACGTTTCGAGGGCAAGATCATGAGCGCGGCCGAACTGATAGCGAAGGGCACGGTCACACCGAAGCAGGCCGTCGAGCGCTACGGCATTCCGCGCTCGCGGATCTTCGAACTGCTGAAGGATGGGACGCTGGCCAAAATGAAATTGAGTGAGCGGAGAATTCTGATTCCGGTCACATCGATCGAGGCGTATCTCGTTTCCACGCTGGTAAGCGCGTGAAACGAAGCGGGCCGCCCCCCCCGTGGCGGAGCGGCCCAAGATCGACATCCGCGGATGAGGCGGACAATGAGCATGGTAGGCGAACAACAAGCAACGGGCAACGTCAACGTCAACGGCACGACGCCGAAACCATCGACGAACGGTAGGCCGCCCGCCTGGCCCAGCACCGCCGAGCAATTCGCGGCACAATACGAAGGCATGTTCGAGCCCGGCCAAGTCGTCGAACTGCGAGTGATCGGCGTTCAGCAGCGCTACGGCCAAGACGTTAATTACTCTGGGTACTATGACGCTGAACATCGGCGGCAGATGTTTGACGACGCCTTTCGCCTCACCAAATTTGCGAAGGGTGCATACACCACAATCAATCCTGTCGTGCCCGAGATAATCAACCGCCGCGCCAATCGCATCGACAAGGCCGGAAAAGGCGAAGGCACGAGCGACAGCAACATCGTCAAGCGGACTCGGCTGTTCTTCGACATCGATCCCTGCAAGCCGGACAAACACATTTCCGCAACAGAGGAAGAAAAACGCAAGGCGCATGAGACAGCAAGAGCCGTTCGCGACTGGCTGACGGCGCGCGGGTGCCCCCCGCCGATCTACATGGACAGCGGGAACGGCGCGTATTTGATCTACCGCATTGACGAACCGACAGACGACGACGGGTTGATCGCCAACTGTCTCAAAGCCGTGGCCGAAGAATTCAACGGGCAGGCGGACATCGACATTACCGTCGCCAACCCCTCGCGGATCGCCAAGCTGCCCGGAACATTGGCCCGGAAAGGCGACTCGACCAAAGACCGGCCGCATCGCCGCGCCGCTGTACTCGAATTGCCGGACCCGTTTACCGTCGTTCCGCACGAGCTACTTGTTGTCTTGGCCGCGCAAGCGAGCAAAGAAGAACCGGCGAAGACCGCGACGAGTAAATCGACAAAGGGCGCGGCGTTCGGTGTTCACCACTTGAAAATCAAAGAGTTTCTCGCCACGCGCGGCATCAAAATACTCCACGAAAAGCCGGCCGATGACGGCACGATCTTCGTGATTGATAACTGTCCAATCGACAAGGCGCACGGCGGGTACGGCGAGGTTTGTGTTGGGCAACGCAAGAGCGGCGCTCCGTGGTTCAAGTGCCAGCACGCCAGTTGCGCGGACAAGAAATGGGCGGCGTTCCGCGACGCCGTCGGCAAGCCTAATCCCGACGAATACGACCCGCCGCTAACCTTGAAGAAAGAACTAATTCAGCATTGGCTGGCCAAGCAAAAACAAACAAGCAAAAATCCGCAACGGGCGGCGAAAATCAAAGAGGAAGGTGAATGTCCGCACACCGACGGCGGACTTCGCAACTGGTTCGCGGAAGAAATCGACATAGGCAACAACAAAACACAAACGGTTCAGCGCGGGTTTTCCGTGCCGACGATTTTCCGATCGCTCCAAAAAACAACGAACGGTTGGCCCAAGGGCGCTAACAGCTTGTTGTTCGCGCAGAGCGACCAGCCCGAACCGGTGCCAATCTGGATGAAGTCCCCGGCGGAACTGTTCGCCTGGATTGGCGGCAAGCTGCCCGGAGGAAAGCAAAATCGAATTGACTGGACCGCCGGGCCCGACAAGGTGTCTCAGGCGCAGTTCGACGCCTACACCCGCCAAAACTGCGAGCAGTTCGACGCGGTGGAAATGATCCCAAGTCACCCGCCGATGGCCCGCCATTACTACATCCACCCACCGCTCAAAGAAGGCGACGGTAGCGCGTTCCGGCAATTTGTCAACCGATTCAGCCCGGCCACGGACATTGATCACGACCTGATCGAGGCGGCGTTCATGACGCCGTTCGCCGGCATCGAGCCCGGCCAACGGCCCGGTTTCCTCATCCAATCCACAGACGACGATCGGCAGTGCTGGCGCGGCACCGGCAAAACCACCCTGGCCGAACTCATCGGCCGACTTTGCGGCGGGCACGTCGAGCTGCGCGCCGACGACGAATGGGACCGAATCGTCACCCGGTTGTTGTCGCCCCCCGCGCTGACAAAGCGCGTCGCGATTCTCGACAACGTGAAGTCTCTACGCTTCTCATGGGCCGATCTGGAAGGCGGAATCACCGCCAACGTCATCAGCGGGCGGCAACTCTACGTCGGCGAGGGGCGGCGGCCGAACACGTTGACCTATTTCATCACGCTGAACGGCGCTTCACTCTCCAAAGACATGGCCCAACGCGTCGTGCCGATCGTGTTGAAACGGCCGGTCTACTCCGGCGTCTGGGAGGCCGAAACTATCGCATTACTCGAATCCCGGCGCTGGGACATCATTGCCGACATCATCACCCGCCTCAAAACTCCCGTCGCCCCACTCACCCGTTATTCACGCTGGTCCCTCTGGGAAGACGCCGTGTTGTCTCGCGTCGCCGAGCCGTCCGATTGCCAACGAGTCATTGAAGAGCGTCAGGCCGCGGTCGATGACGACCAAAACGACCAGGACTTCTTGCGGCAAGGGTTCAGGGATGAACTCAAGTCACGCGGAAACGACCCGGATACCGAAATCGTTTTCATCCCGTCTGGCGACGCTGCCGCCATTGCCAACAAAATCGAAGGCGAAGAAAAGCGGCCATACAACCGGGCGATGATGCATCTGTTCACGCTCGGGATTCCTGAAATTCGGAAGAGCGCCAGAGGCGGCAAAAGAGGCTGCGCATGGGTAGGGCCAGCCGCCACTCCCAACACAATGATGACTTTGATGAAAGGGGTAGCATGGTTTCCGTGCTGAACGCGAGAGCCGTCACTGCCGTTACTGCCGTCACTAAACGGCGGGCAATGCACACAGCAGTGTCACCAGTGACGGCTCGCTCCTACTAACCCATCGCGCGAATAACTCTCTCTTTTTAGAGGGCAGTAGTGGGTGGTGCAGTGGAGAGAGGGTAGAAGGAACGAGCCGTCACCAGCGTGACTGCCGCGCTGACCTCTATCCCTCTGGGAAACAAAATGCGGATGCCGTGGGGTAAACATCGGGGCCTCGAATTGCGCCATCTGCCCACGAGCTACTTGGCGTGGATCGTGGAAGAGTCCGACGCACCCAACGTGCTGAAGGCCGCGGCAAGGGATGTTATCGCCTTGCGATACCAATAGGCCGCTTTCTCATCATCCCGAGGAACGCCTCGGCCA
>JBGQCZ010000207.1:0-8061 GCA_041495645.1 Gemmataceae bacterium
AGTCGAATGACATCCAGGACATCAACGTGCTATTCAGCACCGGCTTCCGCTATTGATCGGGTAACGAGGATTGCTAACGAATCGCAGTCAATTCCCAAAACAGCACTTTTCGATCCACACCGCCGGTTGCGAGTGTCCGACCATCTTGCGAGTAGGCCACGGAATTCACGCTACCGGCATGGCCCTTGAACGTGGTCAGCTCGATGCCGTTGGCCGTGTTCCACAGCCGCGCCGTGCCGTCGGCGGACGCCGAGGCCAACGTGACTCCGTCCGGCGCGAAGCCAATCGCCGTCACTTCACGCAGGTGCCCGGTCAGCACCCGTTGTTCGGTGCCGCTTGCGACGTCAAATATCCGGATCGAGCCTTTGCGTTCTCCCAAGGCCAAGAGCCGCTCGTCGGGGGAAAATGCCAGGCAACGAACGTCGTGTGGGAGTTTCAACAGATTGCGAACCGAGCGCAGATCGTTGGCGTCCCAGATGCGCACCGAACGGTCGCCCCCCAGGCTCGCAAGGTAATTTCCACGGCCTGAAAACGCCAGCGCGAGGATGGGCCCCGCATGTCCTGTGTGCAGCGTGCGCTCCAAACCCAACGTCGTGTCGTATAGGCGGACTTCGTTGCCTTCCTTCAGGGCCGCCCAGGAAATGGCCAGCGTGCGGCTGTCTGCAGCTAGAGCCATCGCCATGAGGCGTTTCGAGGTATGGTAATTCGTCCGCTCCAATCCAGAAACCGAGTCGATCAATCTGGCACTAAGCTCGTTGTCACTGATTCCCAGCAGCCGTCCATCGAGACCAGCCGTGAATTGACGCACGCCCTTCTTAGGGTGCGAAAAGACCGTGGCAACCAACTTACCGGTCGAGGTTTCCCAGCGCTTAATCGAAACGCTGGTGCACGTAAGCAGCGACAACCCCTCCGGCTCGAAAAACAGCGATGACAACGGTGCTCCGACCAGCAACGTTCTGACCGGGGCCGAGGCTCTTGAGGCCGAGGTCTGATACTGCAAGGGCTTGTTGTTCGACTCGACCACCGCATATTTGCCGCGGGGCACCTCGATCGAACGCCCGTCGCTCTTGCGCGTCAGCCGGGCCGATCCGTCGTCCGTCCCGATGAATGTAGAATCGGGCAGGCTTGCGAAGTTGAACTTGCCCACGCTGCCGGTGATTTCGGCGAGCGCACTGCGGATCAGGACCGGCCGGTTGCGCGGCTTGGCGGACATCTCCGCTTCGACTATCCCCTCCGAGACATAAACGAGCGGCGAATCCGAAACTGTCTCTTTGCCGAGCCGAATGCGCGTCTCCGCGGCCAGCACCAGCCGGCAATCTTGAACACGAACCACGGTGGAACTCTCGTCTTCGCCGGTCTGAACTTCCTGGTCGGCGAAAATCGACTGACCGGCCATTGCGACTTTCGCTATGCCGTCGCCACCCACCACCGTGACCGCGCCGTGAACGTCTTCTACCGTGGCGATGACCTGCGCTTCAGGCGTCGTGCCCGGTTGAACGAGATAAATTGCAATCGCCGACAACGACGCCGCTACTGTCGCGAGAGCAACGAGACGAGTCAATTGCGGTCGACGTCTTGGGGCGGCGCGCGACGCCGGCTCAGCGCGCTCCGCCGGCGAGATCTGTTCAGCGGCTCGAGTCGCGGCCGACCATTCGCGGAAGGTCGCTTCCTCGCGGGTCAACAGCAGCAAAGCGTCGGCCAGACCCGAATCGTTCGCGAAACGCGACTCCAGAGCGGACTCCTCGGCGGCGCTCAACGCGCTGTCGAGGTAGGCCTGCAACAAGTCGTGTTCCGGATGCAGCGACATTACGAATTCTCCAGCGCCAGCCGCCGGCTGACGCATTCCCGCAAGGCGATCTTGATGCGTTTCAACTGAGCGTATACCGACTGCACGCTGCGCCCGAATCGATCGGCCAGGCTTGCAATATTGCCGAACGACTTGTCGTAGCGCATGACAATCAACTTCCGGCTCTCGCCCGGCAACATTTCCAGGCACGCCATGAGTGCGGCGCGATGGTCGGATGCGGGCAGGTCCCGTTCGACGCGTTCCGATGCTTCCGCCAATGCCCGCACCAATTCCGGGTCACAGGCCGATTCCCGTTTGGCTGTGCGACGCCAGGCGAGTATTCGCCGCCGGGCAATCTCCCGCGCCCAAGGTAAGAAACCTGACTCGTCGCGGAGTTGAGCAATAGATTCGGTGACGGCGACCGAGACGTTTTGAAGGACATCCTCGGTATCCGCGTGATTGCGAATGCAGGCGAAAATAAAACCATACAAGGCCGTGCGGTGCTTCATCAGCAGCCGTGCAACCTCGCCCGCACCGATGCCGCCGTCTGAACTTGTCGGCGTGTCAGCCATTTGGCCTCCATCCAGCCACGATGTAATAGGACTGCGCCGTTGATTTTAGGCATATCCTGGGGCGGATTTCAGCTGGGATTACACACATCGCAATTGCACGCCCCAAAGTGTAAACTTCACAATTCACTCTGGGGCAAGATCGAGGTTACACTCGTCCCATTATTGGCTCGAAAACGGGCAGTATCGCGCTCGGTAAGCACTTTGACTTAAGCGGCACGCATTTTGCATTATTTCATTCGCCCACCGCCTCGATCATCGACTGTTTATCGCCCACCCATGGAGGTTGTCATCACATCCCTTCATCGCGATAACCGGAATCTTCAGACCCCAAACGCCGAATTGCTTCGTGCCCAAGGTTGGCACATTAGTTCCACGGTTGGGCCTTATTGCACGGCCTGGAGAAACTGCCAGGAAGTGCTGTTCATCTGGAAAGACGGTACATGGCAGCGAACAGATAATCCGCCGACCCGCCGCTAGACCCTCATTTCTGCAAACCCACCGCCCGTGGGCACCGTCTGGAATTCGCACGAGTGCGGGCCGCAAGCTAAAATGCACTGGCTTCGCTTCCGCCTTCCCACCACGGTAGCCCACATGGCAGTCGATACCGTCAACACCCTGATCGACGCATTGCGCCAGTTCGGAATTCTGGACGACCATCAACTTGCCCTCATCGAGCGCGAAGCCGCTCAGCAATTTGAGGAGCCTCGCCAGCTCGCGCGCGAACTGATCACGCGCGGTTGGTTGACGAAATATCAGGCCAAGCAACTTCTGCTCGGGCACGGCTCCGAACTTACGCTCGGGGCATACAGACTTTTGGAGCGATTGGGCTCGGGCGGTATGGGCCAGGTCTTCAAGGCCCTGCACGTGCCGATGAATCGTTACGTGGCGTTGAAAATCGTGCGCCCCGAACTCGTGGCCGACGCCAAGACTCTCAAGCGCTTTCGACGCGAAGTTCAGGCCGTCGCCCAGTTGAGCCACCCGAACATCGTCACGGTCTTCGACGCTTCACAAGTTGGCGACACCCACTTCCTGGCGATGGAGTACATCGACGGGCTCGATCTCTCCGCGCTGGTGCGCGATTCCGCACCGCTGCCGGTCGATGTCGCCTGCGATTACATTCGGCAGGCAGCGCTGGGATTGCAGCATGCCAACGAGCGCGGGCTAATTCATCGCGATGTCAAGCCGGGCAACCTGTTGATCACGCGCAATCCGCCCGGCGTGGTTAAGATCCTCGACATGGGCCTGGCTCGGCCCGTGCGTATCGACGGGGGCGAGAACCTGAAGGCTCAAAGCGCGCTCACCATCGACGGGTCGGTCGTCGGCACTCCCGATTTCATGTCGCCCGAGCAGGCGAAGAACTCGAGCACGGTGGACAAACGGGCCGACTATTACAGTCTCGGCTGCACGTTTTATTACTGTTTGACGGCCCGGATGCCGTTTCCGGTCAAGAACGTGATGGAGAAACTGATCAAGCATCAGATGGAACAGCCGTATCCGGCGGAATTGGTGCGCGGCGAGATTCCGGCGGCGGTTTGCGCCATTCTGCAGAAGATGATGGCGAAGAAAGCCGACGATCGCTACCAAAACGCCGACGAAATCGCGGCGGCGTTGACGCCATTCTGTCGCGGCACGGCGGCGTCCGCGGCGGTCGTCGACGCCGTTCCGGTAACCGAGGAGATCGTCCCGAGCGGAGTGAGCACCCCGCTGCCAGCCAGCGATACCTCGCCGTTCAATTTCGGCCCGCCGCCGCCCAAGGCGGAAATAGCGGCTCCGAAGCCGAACCGGGCCCAGGCCCGTCTCATGCTCGCGCTGTGCGGACTGGCGGCGGGATTCCTTCTCTCCATCATTCTCGTCGTTGCGATCGTTGCGGGTGCAAGCGAAAAGAAGTCGGCCTCATCCGAGGCGACCCAACCCGCGCCCCCGCAATCAACCGTGCCGACCAAACCGGAGCCGCCCGCGCTGCGGTACGAAGACAAACTGCTGCTCGATTGTATCCCCGACCGGGCGGCATTCGTGGCGGTCGTCAACATTCGGCAGTTGATGAACGCGAAGGCGGTCGATGCCCACTTCGATCCCACGCTGAAGCCGATCTTCGCGAATATCGAACAACTGAACATCAATCCGCGCACGCAATTCGACCGCGTGGTTGTGTCAATCGTGCCAGGCAGCCCCGACCGTTTTGTCGCCGTGCTGCTCGGCAACTACATGTCCGCGGAGGCGAACGACTTCTTTCATCGACAATTCAAATTGGAATCGCGGCGAGTGGGTGAGGGCGCCGAATTGCCTGTCGGCACGATTGAGACCGAAGGCGGCCGCAAGGAATCTGTTGCCATCGTGCGACGTTCGTTCTTGGCCGTGGCCAGCGACCTGACCTTGCTTCGAGAAGTTGACCAGCGGCTCCGGGAAACGAATCGACCCGCCAACGAACGGATGCTGAAATACCTCAGCGGGTCCAAACCGGAAACCGCCATTCGATTTCTGCTGTTTGGATCGTATGTCGTCAACGAAGAACCGTTGGAATCAGCGGGGATTCACGACTTGACGGGCGATATTCTCGTAAGCGACCGCGTCGAGTTGGATGCGGTGGCCCACGTTCGCGATGCGAAACAATTCCGCGAACGCCTTCGGACGGTCGGCTCGACATTTGCCACGGGGGCTTTGTTCGATCCGCGTTTGGCGATTCCCGCGGCACTGCTGCGAAGTCCACGCATCGAAACTGTGACTTCGGTTAATCCACAAACCACCGAATTGCGGATCAAGAACTCGATTCCGCCGCGTGAACTCGACATCATCCTGAAGGCCGTCGTCAAGCGCTTCGGCCTCACGCCTTGATGATCTCGCGAACCGACATGGCCCCAGCAGCCCGGCTGCTTGAGATTCTGGCTGGTTTTCCAGCGAATGGTGAGCAGCCGGGCTGCTTCTCACGCCTTGATGATCTCGCGAACCGACATCCCGCTCGGGATCATCGGCAGCACTTGCTCTTGATAGGGCACCAGCAAATCGAGCAGGTACGGCCCGTCGCTGTCGATCATCTCTTCTAACGCGGCGTCGAGGTCCGACTTGGCCGAGACATGCTTCGCGGCCACTTTGAATCCCTTGGCAATCTGCACGAAATTCGGATACGGCTCTTCATCGAGCCCCGCTCCAAGGTACGTGTGAGCGCGGTTGCCCTTGAAGAAGCGTTCTTCCCATTGCACGACCATGCCGAGGTGCTGATTGTTGAGCAGCAGCACTTTCACCGGCAACTTCTCGGTATGGGCGCATGCCAATTCCTGAATGTTCATGAGCAAGCTGCCGTCGCCGTCGATATCGATGACCAACTTGTCCGGGTGGGCCGCCTGAGCGCCCAGGGCCGCGGGCAGGCCGAAGCCCATCGATCCGAGCCCGCCGCTGGTGATCCAGTGCCGCGGTTGGTTGAAACGAAAATACTGGGCGGCCCACATCTGGTGCTGACCCACGCCGGTGGTGATGATCGTGTTGTCGAGTTGTTTGCGATCGTGCAGAATCTGCCACATTCGCTGGATCGCATACTGCGGCAGGATCGCGTCGTCGCGGTCTTCGAAGCGCATGGGTTCGGCTTCGCGCCATTCTTCGATTTGAGACAGCCATTCGGGGTAACGTCCGCCGGCGACGAGATCGGCGTTCGCCGGCTCGGAAAGCATGTCGTTCAAGTCCGTAACGGCGGCCTTCAGATCGCCCCAAATCGGCACGTGGGCCACTTTGTTTTTGTTCAGTTCCGATGGATCGATATCGATGTGCGCGATCTTTCCATGCTTGGCGAATTCGCTCAGCTTGCCCGTGACGCGATCGTCGAAGCGCACGCCGAAGGCCAGCAGCAGATCGGCTTCGTTGATGGCATAGTTCGCATACACCGTGCCGTGCATGCCCAGCATCTGCAGGCACAGGTAATGCTCGGACGGGAAGCCGCCGAGGCCATGGACGGTGAGCGTGACCGGGATGCTGCAGCGCGTGGCGAATTCGCGCAGTGCCGCCGACGCGTCCGAAGCGATGATCCCGCCGCCGCCGTAGACGATCGGCCGCTTGCTGTGCCGAATCATTTCCAGAACTTGTTCCAGTTCATTCCGCTTGGCCCGGCGATACGGGTTGTAGCCCGGCAGATTCATTGGCGCGTCAAAGTCGGGCACGATCGAACGAATTTGAACGTCCTTCGGCATATCGATGATGATCGGCCCGGGCCGTCCCGTCGTCGCGATATGGAAGGCCTCGTTCACAACGCGCGTGATGTCCTCGGTATGCTGGATCAAATAATGATGCTTCGTGATGGCCCGGCAGGTTTCCACAATCGGTGTTTCCTGAAACGCATCGGTGCCGATCACGGGCGTGGAAACTTGGCCCGTAATGCAAATGATCGGGCAGGAGTCCATCTTGGCGTCGGCCATGCAGGTGACGAGATTCGTGGCACCGGGACCGCTGGTGGCAAAGCAGACGCCGACTTTGCCCGTGCTGCGGGCAAATCCCTCGGCCATGAATCCGCCGCCCTGTTCGTGACGCGGAAGAATCGTGCGAATCTTGTCTTGAACCTTGGTGAGCGATTGATGGATGGGCATGCTGGCCCCGCCTGGATAGGCGAAAACTACATCGACTCCATGTCGGATCAGGCACTCGATGAGAATATCCGACCCGCTCATCGGCGTGCCGTTCGGTTCGGCCATGATGCAACAACTCCTCGAAAAACATCAACCCCGCGAGGATGTGGCGGGGTTGGATCTCACTGCGTCAATATAGCAGATTTCTCGGCGTGCGGTTTGAGCGCTACGGGAGGGCGAGGCTCCAGCCGAGCTTCTGTGAAGGCTCGGCAGGAGCCTCGCCCTCCCGGACTGAGATACCAGTTCGCGCACAAGTTACGGCTTGCGCTTGAACCAGGAGTAGTCTTCGAAATTGCGGGCAAACACATCCCACGAAATGTCGATGGTCCCATCGTCGCGTGAATCCATTTGCACGTCGCCTTCGTTGTCCCAGCCCCAGGGGTTGTAAAGGCGGACGCGCCAGGCGCCGTCTTGCTGGTAGACATCGAGCACGGCATACGCATGGTATCCGACGATGCCGTCGCGCTCGTCGATGGAGTTTCCTTTTGAATCCTTGTAATCGGGCGTGCCGGCGGTCATGATGACTCCGTCGCGGATTAGTTGGGCCAGGTGCGCGGGCAGCTTCGTGTCCGACTTGCTGACGCTGCCGGAGTTGCCCACGCCCAGGATGGTGTTTCGCGCCGCGGTTTCGCTCCAGGCCCAATTCTCCACGGCTGCCGGATCGCGCCAATTCGTTCCCGTGTACTGCAGAACGGCCCGCTGATAGATCGTGGTCCAGAAGTCGCCGGTCGGTGGACCGGTTGGCGAGCCGTCGGCATCGCGTTGCATGGAAGGTTGCGCGTCGGAGTCGTACCAGGTGCCGTCGAAATACACTTTCACGTTGATGGGACGCTGGTACAAACCGAATAAATACGTATCGTTCAAGCGGACGTTGTAGGTGTTATTGCCCAAGTATTGGATGTTGGCCGCGAGGTTGGCATTCTTGGCCGCCGCAGCGGCTAGGACTGAAAGGATCGTGCAAGTACCGCCGGCGCCTTGTTGCACGTCTTGAGCCGACACCCCGTCCACGGCCCACTGATCGAATTTGAAATCGTCTCGATAGGTGTCCCGGCCCGACCCGCCGTAAAACAGATCCGTGCCGGATCCGCCATTGATA
>JBGQCZ010000208.1:0-8055 GCA_041495645.1 Gemmataceae bacterium
AGGAGATTCGCGTCGGTCGAGTACGGCGAACTGAGCGAGGCTTTGATCGGCAGATGGTACGACTCGCAATACTCGATCATCTCTTTACGGCCGCCGAAGCGGCTCAGGAATTCGTGATCGCGCCACGGGGCGTAGACCTGAAAATCCGGTGCGAGCATGTTGGTGGCGAGCTGAAAGCGAACCTGATCGTTGCCGCGGCCGGTCGCGCCGTGGCTGAACACCGAAAGTTTGCGCTTGCGCATCTCGGGAATCGTGCCGGCAACGAGCACGTGGCGGGCGATGCCGGTAGTGTTCCAGTAGCGGCCTTCGTAGCAGGCCTGGGCCTGAATCACTTCCAGCCCGGATTCGGCGATCGCGTCTTGCAGCGGGATGCGAACGTATTCGACGGCCCCGCACGCCAGCATGCGCTTGCGCACGTCGTCGAAATCGGTTTCGTCGGGCTGGGCGAGGTCGGCCGTGAAGCAGGCGACCTTCACGCCGAGCTCGGTGAGCCATTTGGTAATGGTGCAACTATCGAGCCCGCCGGACGCCGCAAAGGCAATCGTCCGGCCTTTCAACTGACTGGCATTCATTCGTGTTATTCCCAGTTGGCTCTCTGCGCTCTCCGCGCCTCTGCGTGAGAACTTGATCTCACGCAGAGGCGCGGAGAGCGCAGAGAAGAATTAATTCAGGCATTCTTTCAGGAACTTGATTCCGTGGGCGATGTCGGCGATGCGCTTTTGCTGATTGCCGGCTTCGCGCTCGATGCACAGCGGGCCGCGATAGCCGACTTTTTTCAGCGTCTGCACGAACATCTTAATGTTGGCCTGACCCTTGCCGAGTGGCACTTCCTCGCCCCAGGCGCCTTTCACCGTGGGCCGGTTGGCGTCCTTCACGTGCACGCTACGGATGTCCGGGCCGAGGATTTCGACGGCGCGGATCGGATCGCCCATGTCGTATAGCAGCATGTTCGCAGGATCGAAATTCACCTTCAAGTTCGGGCACTTGAGCTCGTTCAAGGTGAGACGCAAAAGATCGGCCGTTTCCTGGCCGGTCTCGAAAGCGACGGTCACGCCCTTTCCCTTGGCCAAATCGCTGATTTTCGCCAGCGTGTCGAGAAACGGCTTGCGATCGGGTGATTTTGGATCGGGAAGGAAGCCGGCGTGGAGCATTATGTCGGCCAGGCCAAGCGCTTTGGTTCGATCGAGCGCCCATTTGAAACGATCAAGTCGCTCGGGCCGCGTGGCCGGATCGCCGAAGCCGCCGGTCTTCTGAATCGTCTGCGGGGTGGTGTAATCCTCGCCGGGGAAGCCGAGCATCGTACCGGACATGCTAAACCCGGCTTTGACCGCGGCTTCGGGCATTTTTTCGCCTTCGTCCCAAGCGGCATGATGCGGATCGCCGCACGCGATCTGCACCACGCTCACGCCGAGCTGATCCATCAGCCGCTTGAGTTCGGGGATGTTTTTGACTTGCAACGACCAACTGCAAACGCCGATCGCGAGCGGCTGAATGGCCATGATGCGTCCTCATCGGGGTGCAAAAAGTTTAGCCGCGAGGAAAATAGCGTCAACCGGGCGCCGGTTCAATTTCGCAGCCGAGCGGGCCGATGTCGCGGCCGCCCTTCTTCTCCGAAAAGGTTTGAACTTGTTCTTGCTTCAATTCCGCCACTTCTTTGGATCCGCTCCACACGATCGACCGGCCGGTTTCGTGCGCTTCGAACATCAGTTGGATGCACTGCTCCAACTTGTGGCCGAACACTTTGACCAGCACTTCGACCACAAACTCCATGCTGTGGTCGTCGTCGTTGAGCAGAATCACGTTGTACGGCGGAAGGCGGCGCGTCTTGCGCTCTTTCCGCGTTTTCGGTCGAACGATGGTTCCAGTATCTTCGCTCATGGGACTTTTCCGCAAAGCTGCAAGCGGTACGGAGATTCTACTGGACAAACACTTGAATGAGCCGCACCAACAGCACATTGGCGAGGAGCACAAGCAAGGTTGCCAGTTCGACTCCACGCGTCGCGGCCTTGCCGACGCCTTCGGTGCCGCCGGCTGCCTTCATGCCAAAATAGCAGCCGGACACGCCGACCAGGAAGCCGAATACGGCGGTTTTGGCGATGGCGGGCAGCACATCCTCGAAGCGCAGGCCGCTCCAGGTGGCCGTTTCGTATTGCAGCGACGTCAGCGAACCCGTCGCCATTTCGGCGGCAAACGCCCCGCCCAACGCCAGCACCGCCATAAAGATCGTGAGCAACGGCAGAGTGAGAATGCAGGCCAAAACGCGCGGCGCAACGAGTTGTTTCATCGCGCTCAGGCCCAGCACTTCTACGGCGTCGATTTGCTCGGTAATGCGCATGGCGCCAATCTCAGCGCCCAGACTTGCTCCGACTCGCCCGGCAATAATCAAACCTGCCCCGATCGGCGCAAATTCCAAAACGACGGCCAAGGCGAGCGCCGTGGGAAGATATTGCAACGCTTCGGCGCCGGCCGGCGGCCGCAGGATGACCGCACGGACATGCATCCACAAAACCAAGCCAATGGCCAGGCCGGCCACCAGACCAATCGGCAGCGAGCCAATCAAAACGCGATAGAACTGGCGCAGCGATTCACTCGGCTTTGCAACCGCCGCGGGCAAAGCCAACAACGAGCGAAGCGCGAAGTGAGCAAGATGACCGAGTTCTTCGAGGATTTCCAGAAGTTTCATTTCAGTTCCGAGTTTCAAGTTCCAAGTTCCAAGTTCGAAACAAGCGCTTAACTTGGAACTTGGAGCCTGGAACTTGGAACTAGGTTTTGTGAGCGATCCACGTCCAGTGCCGGTCAGACGTACCGCGGACCGTGGACGGATCGAATCCGAATTCCCCGACGATTCCCCGCACTTCGTCCAGCGTCAGGGCGGCGTGCAGCGAATCGGCGAACATCTTCCGCTGATGGTTATTCGCCCCAGCAGCGTAGGTATCGACGAGATGGCGCAGAGTCGCTTTATCGGGCGGGCGCATCAAGTCACGGACAAAGAGCAATCCGCCCGGGGCGCAAACACGCACTATTTCGGCAAAGACGCCGGGAGGTTCCGGGATGTGATGGACGATGCTGTTGGAAATGACCGCTTGGAATGATCCATCCGGATAAGTCATGGCGCGGGCATTTTGCTTTTCGGGGCGGATGCGAGCTGCCAAACCAGCTGCGTCAACGTTTTTTCGCGCCCAGGTGAGCATGTGGTCGGCCAGGTCGATCGCTGTTACTTCTACTGTCAGGCGTTGCCGGCAGAGTTCGATGGGGATTTGAGCAGTACCCGTTCCGACATCGAGCACGGGACCGCGGCCGTTCCAAACCGACAGGAAGTCGGCGACGAAGACGCGATTGACCGTCGAGTGGTCCATCGCGTCGTAGTCGCGGGCCTCTTCGGACGAATCCATTACCTCGGGTTCGAGATCGCGGGGCAGCATGATGAAATGGTCTAGGCCAGGGCGGGTTCGAGAACATCTTGGCGTTTCGCGCATCGGTCGCGGGCCTTGCGCTCGGCGCGGAAAACGTCGGCCAATTCGGAACGCACTTGCCAGGCATCGCAAGCCCGGCAGTCCCACTCGCGCAGCACTTGCGAGGTCGCGGGATTCAAGCCAGCCACGCGCGTCAGCCAAAAGATGCCGGCATCGCTGGTAAGTTGGGCCGTGCGCGGATGGTGCCAGCCCGCGTGCGTTGCCAGGCAGCCCATGGGCGTGGCTCGCGTAAATCCTCCGTGAATCAGCAATGGGCTGCCCGATTCGAGCAAGTCGATTAAACGATCGAGCCCTTCGTCGGACATATTTGGGAACCACTTGGTCTGCAATTCACGCAGCACAACGGTTGATAACATGGCAGATCCTCTGTTTCGAAGCGATGAGCCGTCCTTGGTCGCGGGCGATTATTATAACCTGCTCCGAGGGCCAATTGGAAACCGTAAAGCCTGAAAATTACCTAAGTGGATGACAGTCTTTGCGGATCAAGGGGAGGACGAGAGCTGAATCACGTAAGATCCAGCCACCAAGAACAGAATGTTCACAGAATGGGAGATTTGGGAGTTTTGGAGACCTAGTTTTTTCAGCTAAAGGCCGAAACACGACTAAAACAATCAACATTTGCGAATCGGCGACACGTTAATTTTTGTTGCCGCAAGTTTCAAACTTGCGATGTGAAACGCGCAAGTCGGAAACCTGCCGCACATCTCAATCCGCTGCCCGCAGGCTCTTCTCGAATTCGCGAATCGGGACGAGAAATGAGAACTCGGAGAATTCCCGAGATTATCGTGGGACGAGCGCCTCGGTCCGCGTATGATGGGCCGTGCAGTTCTGTGTGAGGCATATCAGTCAACCCTTTCGGAGGTTCGATCATGCGCAGTTTGTGGACAGTCCTCGGAATCGTGGCCATTTTGGCCGTCCCGGCAATGGCACAACCGCCGCGCGGCGGCGGCGGCATCGGCCAACTCCTGCTGAACAAGAGTGTGCAGGAAGAATTGAAGCTGGACAAGGAATCCATCGAAAAGATCACGGCGGCTATTACGAAAGTGCGCGAAGACCTGAAAGACGACATCGCTAAACTGCGTGAACAGGGCACCTCGCGCGAAGAACGCATGGAAATCAACAAGAAGGTTGCGGAAGCCACCACAAAGGCAGTGGCCGATTTTGTCAAGCCGGAGCAGATGACGCGTGTGAAACAAATCCAGCGGCAACAAATGCGCTTCGGCGTATTTGCCGACCCCGAAGTGCAAAAGGCCATCAATCTGAGCGACGATCAGAAAGATGACATTAAGAAACTCAACGACGAATTGGGCCAAAAACGTCGCGAGCTGTTCCAGGACACGCAAGGCGACCAGGACAAAACCCGGGAAGCCACGACCAAGTTCAACGAGATCGCCAAGGGCAACATGGAGAAGGTCACCAAGTCGCTGAAAGAGGAACAACAAAAGGCGATTAAGGAGCTGCTCGGCGCGCCGTTCGAACTGAAGATCGAACGTCCCACTCGATAACTTGCAACCGGTTGGACCATGCACGGCCCTGAACTCGAAGTTCGTCCCACGGCGCACAAAGGGCGAGGCGTTTTTGCCCGCTCGCCCATCGCCCGCGGGCAAATGATCCTCGAGTTTCAGGGCCGGGTCTTGCCCACCCGCGAACTCACCGACGATCTGCTCGCCATGCAGATCGGCCCCGATCTCTGGCTGTGCTCCGACGGCTCGCTGCTCGACGACTGCGTCAACCACTCGTGCGAACCCAATGCCGGCTTCCGAAACGGCGAAATCACGCTTCAGGCCTTGCGCGACATTAGCGCCGGCGAAGAGATCACCTGGGATTATTCCACGAGCATTGCCGAGACCGGTTGGACGCTCGAATGCCGCTGCGAATCGCCGAATTGCCGCCGAATCGTTCGATCGTGGGGCGAATTGACGAGCGAGGATCGTGACCGGTTGCGGCCGATCGCGCTTCAGTATCTGCTTTGATTCCAGTAGGGTGGCTCGAGACCGGCCTCTCAGGGCCGGTCGAGGCCCACCATTCTTGCGCGGGAACGGTGGGCCTCGACCGGCCCTGAGAGGCCGGTCTCGACCCACCTACAAGAATGAGACGCCATGTTCGAGCATCCGGTCGCCTTGATCACCGGCAGCGCTACGGGCACGGGCCGGGCATGTGCGCTGCGTTTTGCCAACCGCGGTTATGCCATCGCCGTGAATTTCTCACGCTCGCGAAAAGAAGCCGAGGAAACGCTCGCCGAAGTCAAACAACTCGGCGTGCCCGCGATCTTGCATCAAGCGAGCGTGGCCGACGATGCCGCCGTGCGCGAAATGGTTCGCCGCTGCCGCGACGAACTCGGCGGGCTCGACGTGCTCGTCAACAACGCCGGCACCACGCACTTCATTCCGCATACCGATCTCGAAGCGCTCAACGACAAGATTTGGGACGACATCTTTTCCGTCAACATGAAAGGCACTTTCTACTGCTGCCGCGCCGCCATGCCGCTGTTGAAGGAACGCAAGGGCAACATCGTCAACGTCTCCTCGGTCGCGGGTCAAACAGGCTACGGCAGCTCCATTCCGTACGCCATGAGCAAAGCGGCGATCAATTGCATGACGCAATCGCTGGCTCGCGCCTTCGCTCCGGAAGTGCGGGTCAATGCCGTCGCGCCCGGTCCGATTCTCACGCGCTGGCTGAAAGGCCGCGAAGAGATGGTCGAGGCATCGCTCAAACAAACGCCGATGCAACGCGCCTGCACGCCCGAAGACGTGGCCGAAGTGGTTGAATTTCTCGCAAGTCGCGCGACGATGATGACCGGCCAAGTGATCGTGGTCGACGGCGGCAGAACTATGTGACTTACCCCTTGCGCCAAGCTGTCCCGCCCGGCCGGTCCTCCAACACCACCCCAAGTTCGGCCAAGCGCTTGCGAATCACATCGGTTTGCTCGAACAAAGCCTTTTTTGTCGGATCATCCTTGGCAGCGATCTTCTTGGCTTCGGCTCGCAGGTTGTTGCGAATGTCGATCAGAAGTTGCATCAGGCCGGCAACGAGTTCGTTCCCGCCGTCGAGTGACTTTTCTTCTGTTGTGAATGTAAGGCCGAGAACCTGGGCGATTTCCTTCACGAGCGTCGCGCCTTCGATGAACTCCGCTCTTGCGGTGGCGTTGTTCGTCGACGGGTCTTCGAGTTTCGTATCGTCCGCGAGCTTATTGAGTGGAGTTACGAAATCGAACAGCACGCCGACCACCCCACCGGTGTTGAAGTCGTCAGCCATGTAGTCGAGGAACCGCTGATACGATTCTGTGAATACGGACCGCACAAACTTCCGCTTCGGGTCCGCAACCGTCGGTGCAGGTAAACTCGCGAACGGCGTTCCGCTGATGCGCTGAACGCGCTCTACGAATCGCAAGAATGCTTGATGCACTTTGCGCGTTTCAACCATGCCTTCGGGGATCGGAGTCGCAGGATTTTTCCAATCCCAAATACCAAGATCAATCGGTGTGCGGTAGTGGGTCTTCAGCATGAAGAAGCGAAGCGCGTCGCCGCCCATATGCTTGAGCGCGTCCTCCACGTTTAACACATTGCCGAGTGATCCGGCCATCTTGGTCGGTTTGCCGTCCTTGTCGCGCAATTGCAATAGGCCGTTGTGCATCCAGAAGCGCGCGAACTCCTTGCCCGACGCGCTCTCGCTTTGGGCCAGTTCGTTTTCGTGGTGCGGAAACTGCAAGTCGAGCCCGCCGCCGTGGATGTCGAGCGTATCGCCCAGGAGCCTAGTGCTCATCACCGAGCACTCGATGTGCCAGCCCGGCCGGCCGGGACCCCACGGCGAATCCCAGATCACTTCCTTCGGCTCGTCTGGCTTCGCGCCTTTCCACAGTGCGAAATCGCTGGGATAGCGCTTGCGGTCGCTTACCTCGACGCGCGCCCCGGCTTCAAGTTGTTCCGGATCGCGATTGCACAACTTGCCGTAGTCGGGGTCCTTCGACACGTCGAAATAGACATCACCGGCCGCGGCGTAAGCATGGCCCTTTTCGATCAGCTTGCCGATCATTTCGATCATGCCGGGAATGTGTTCGGTCGCCTTCGGGAACTTATCGATGCCCGTGACGTTGAGTTTCTTCAGGCATTCGAGATAATCCGCGGTCATCTTCGCGGCCAACTCGGGAACCGTCGTGCCGAGTTCCTTGGCGCGCACGATCAGCTTGTCGTCCACGTCCGTGATGTTGACAACCCAGGTCACCTTGTAGCCGAGATAGGTCAGGTAGCGCTTGACCGTGTCGAAGATCACCGGGCCGACCATGTGGCCGATATGGCTTGGCTTGTAGACCGTCGGCCCGCACACGTACATCGACACCGCTTCGCCGGGTTGCTTGTGAAACGGTTCTTTCTTGCGGGAAAGCGTGCTGTAAACCTGCAATGGCATGATCGATCCTCAATCATCAAACCGCAGACAGTTTAACCGCGACGCGGAGTCTTGGGGGGGGGGGGCGCCGGCCGGCGCGCGCCGCGCCGCACACACCCCCGCGCGGGGTAACAGTCGGCGGGTCAAAGACGTGTGCTGGCCATCAAAACCACCCCGGGGGCGCCGCGCGCGTAGGCGC
>JBGQCZ010000209.1:0-8039 GCA_041495645.1 Gemmataceae bacterium
ATGATTGCGAATGAACACAAACGAAAAGAATGCGTGCCCTCCCGAGGACGGATTCATGGCGAGCAAGGCTCACGATTACCTCCAACCGAGTTTGTTTGAAGAAGATGAGGTTTCGTCAAAGAAGTCTTCCACGTTCGTTGACAACATGTCGCAGCCTGTTCATCGGTGGTTTCGCTACTCGGCAGGATTCTCTGGAGCCTGGGTGAAGGAAGTAATTCGGGCGGCTCAATCCACGACTGTTGTTCGCGTACTCGATCCGTTTGCTGGCAGCGGGACCGTTCTAATAGAAGCGGAGAATGCAGATGTCCCGTCAATTGGAGTTGAATCCC
Source organism: Gemmataceae bacterium (assembly GCA_041495645.1). Classification (GTDB taxonomy): domain Bacteria; phylum Planctomycetota; class Planctomycetia; order Gemmatales; family Gemmataceae; genus JBGQCZ01. The sequence continues at coordinate 330 of JBGQCZ010000209.1, forward strand.
ATCCTTTCGTGGGGCGAGTCGCCAAGGCGAAGATTCAGCGTGTGGCCGAACCGGACTCGTTTCGAGAATTCGGGCTTCACATTTTGAAACGAGCGAAGAAGGTGAAGCCGTGTCTTGATAGTTATTCCCCACTGATTCGGAAGTGCTACACCGACGAACTGCTTGCTGAACTCGACCAACTTCGCCAATCCTGGCTGGGATGCCCGGACGAACAATTCTCAGATCTAAGTTGGCTGGTCCTCGCGGCCATTTTGCGTCAATGTTCTCCAGTGGGAACGGCCAACTGGCAGTATGTCCTGCCGCGAAAGTCCAAAGCGAACGCGGCTCAACCATTTGCTGCGTATCGGGCAAAGTTGAACCAGATGTGGCTTGACATGTCGGAGCGCCGAAAGGGAGGGGAGCATCCCGATCTCATACAAGGCGATGCTCGAGAACTTGCCAGCGTTCCCGACCGATGGGCCACGCTTGTCATTACTTCACCGCCGTACCCGAACAATTTCGATTATGCAGATGCGACCCGTCTAGAAATGACTTTTTTTGGGGAAATCTCAGGATGGGGCGATCTTCAGGATTCCGTTCGAACCCATCTGGTCCGATCTTGCACGCAGCATGTTTCGCCAATTGTGAACGACACCCCGAACATTCTTGCGGCCGTGGAACTCAATCCGATACGCACGGAAATTGAACTGGTTTGCGAAAGGCTTGAGAAAGAGCGGCACTTGCATGGCGGGAAAAAGAATTATCACACGATGATCGCGGCATACTTCCTCGACATGGGGAAGGTCTGGCGACAATTAAGAAGAGTCACCGCCGATTCAGCGCAGGTTTGTTTTGTAATCGGCGATTCGGCCCCTTACGGAATTCACGTACCGGTCGAGGCCTGGATGGGCCGTTTGGCGCTCGCCTCAGGCTTTCGCTCCTTCCGCTTTGATAAAACAAGGGACAGAAACGTGAAATGGAAGAACCGTAAGCACAGGGTGCCTCTCCAAGAGGGACGACTTTGGGTGGAGGGATGATTTGTGGCGGAAGCTGCGGGGCATAAGTTCGGTCAGTTCATCGGCGAATATTGCGAAGCATTGGTTGAACCGTTGCTGCAAGAATTCGCCGCCAAACACAACCTATTCCTCGACAAGAAAGGCACGCGGCCCGCCCGGTCGGGGAAAAAAGTTCGGTGGGTGGACTCATACGGAAACCGGCACGAACTCGACTATGTTCTCGAGCGCGGCGGAGCACCGGAAAAAGTGGGGACGCCCGTTGCGTTCATCGAAAGCGCTTGGCGGCGTTACACCAAACACTCGCGGAACAAAGCCCAAGAAATCCAGGGCGCCGTCCTGCCGCTCGCGGTGAAGCATCATTTCTCCTCTCCCATGCTCGGCTGCATTCTCGCCGGCGTCTATACGGGGCGGCGCTTTGGACCAACTGAAATCGGTGGGCTTCGGGATTCTTTATTTCTCCTACGAATCGGTGATTGAGGCTTTCGCGTCGGTCGGCATTGATGCACGTTCTGATGAATCGACCCCGGACGCGGACTTCAGGAAGAAGTTGAAAAAATGGAAGCGGCTTTCGCACGACCGAAAAACCTCGGTAGGAACGAAACTCTTGGAATTGAACACAACGGGCGTTCAAGAATTCATGAGGCACTTGGAACGGGCGGTCCAGCGCCAGATCACTTCCATTCGGATAACGCCATTGCACGGGTGCGCAAAGGACTGTATCTCGATTCAAGAAGCGGTCGGCTTCATCGACGGCTATGATGAAGCGGCCATTGCCGGGCCAATCGTCAAATACGAAATAGTCATTCGGTACGATAACGGAGATAAGATTGACGGTGAGTTTCACGACAAAGCTGCAGCAGTCGATTTCTTGCAGGCGTATCAAACGGGTAACTGGACACCCGCGGTTGAAGGGCATGACGCGGACGTCGAGTAATGCGACGGATCAGCGTTTTCAAGAAAAGAAAGGGCTCGTTTTCTCGCAGCCCTCATCTCAATCGTTCTCCTTCGTCACCTTCGGTCGGAAGAATGCGGCCCGGACCGGCGCCGGCATCTTGGACTCGGGGCCTTTTACCGATCGCCAAATCACTTCGTTGAACAGCAAGTCGTCCGCCAAGTCCTCCTTGGTCAAGTCGAACTCTTGCGACATCTTCGCGCCCCAGTTGCCGAGCTTGTTCTTCTCATGCATGTCCACCTTCGGAACGACGTGCGCATAGCCGCGCGGGTCCGGCTTCGGCTGGAACGAGTGGTACATCGGCCGGGCCGCCGCGTCGAACTGGCTCATCGGCTTGAGATTCAGAATCAACTCCATTGTTCGCAACATGCTTGTCGTGGAGTACATCGTGGAATCCACGAAGTTGCGCTTGGTGTAGGGCGACACAACCAAGGACGTGACGCGATGCGCATCGACGTGGTCCGGGCCGTTTTGCGCGTCGTCCTCGATCACGAAAATCGCCGTCTCCTTCCAAAACTTGCTCTTGCTGATTGCTTCGATCGTGCGGCCAAGCGCCAGATCGTTGTCGGCGACCATTGCTATCGGCGTTGGCTTGCCCACGCGCGTGCCGTAAGTGTGGTCGTTGGGCAGCTTCAGAATGACCAGTTGCGGCATGTCGCCCTTTTGTTCCCACTGACCGAGCACTTCGATGAACCGGTCGGCCCGTTTCTGATCCGAATAATCCAGGTCATAACCGCGAAACTTGGGGTCGAAATGACCTTCGAGCGCCTTCACGCTGGCTTTCGACTCATCGGCGGGCGTCTTGCCGTTGGCGATCCACTCGCCGAAGCTGAAATAACTCACTTTGGCTTCGGCGCAGCGGTCCCATATATAGCCGCCTTCCCCGCGCGCGATGTCGTCGTGGTTCCCTTCAGATGGATAACCAAACTTGCGGAAGGGACTGCCGCGATACGACACGGGCCAATACTTCTCGACGTAGTCGGTCGCGTACGCGCCCATGCTCCACTGGTGGCCGTCGGCCGACACTTCGCCATCCACGTAGGTATTGTCGAGCAAGACGAATTCGCGCGCCAGCTTGTGGTGATTCGGCGTCACGGATTCGTTGAATAGACATAAGGTCGCGTCGCCGTTGCCTTCCTTCATGTCGCCGAAAACCTGATCGTAGGTGCGGTTTTCCTTGATGATGTAGATGCAGTGCTTGATCGGACTCGCATCGCCGAGCTTGGCGGGCACGGGATTCTCGGCGGGCACGTCGCCGACCACCCCGGCGTCTACTTTGAGCGGGCTGCACGCATAGGACTGGCGCGTATAGGTCGCCAATTGTTCGGGAGTCGGCATCGCAATCGTGCTCAGCGAACCGCGATATAGCCCGCCGATGTACTCGTTCAAAGTCGTTAATCCGGCTGGGAAGTTCGGCCGCGGGCCGTGGCGGTTCGACTTCGGCAGATTTCCCTTGCCGTTGGTCACATAGAGCTTTTTGTCGACGGCGTTGAACCGGACCGATGTCGGATATTGACCGACCGGAATGAATCCGAGCGCCGCCGTGTTCTTTGGGTTGTCGACGTTGAACACCGCCACGTTATTTGAATCCGCGTTGGCAACGAACAACAACTTGCCGTCCGGAGTCAAACTAAGACTGTTGGGCGTATTGCCCGAAAGGGCCTGGGGATAGAGCGCGGAGTTCAGCGTTTGCAGGCCCTCGCCGGTGGCGGCGTCGAGAACGCTGACCTTGGTCGAATTCGCGCAAGCCACATAAAGACGCTTGCCGTCGGGTGACAGCAGCATTTCGGTCGGGTGCTGCTCCGTCGCCCACTCCGCCGTGACCGTGTTTGTCGCCAGGTCGATCACCGCAATCGCCGCCCGGTTCCACAGGCTGACCAACAACCGTTTGCCATCCTTGTCCAATACACACGTGAACGGATACGCTTCGCGCGGCTTTTCTCCCTCGGCCTTCTTGGTCAGCGGAATGCGGATCTTGTCAGAAGGGCTGTCGATCGGCACGCGCACCAACGCATCGCCGAAGGTGCCGCAAACGTAGAGCGTCTTTCCTTCGGCGTCGATTGTCAGCCCACCGGGAATGAACTTCTCGGTCTGCGCCGCCACCGCGATCTCGCGATGATCGGTCAGATAGCCCTTGTCAAAATCGAACCGATGCACGACCTCGTATTCGCCGCCGCTGGCAAACACGCTCTTGCCGTCCGCCGCGAAACAAAGGCCGAAGAATGTCTGATCGACGCGCACGCGGCTAACCATCCGCGGCCGTGCGCCCTTGAGTTCGAAGATCGCGATCTCGTGTTCGCCATAGCCCGCGTGCAGCACCGCCAGCCATTGCCCGCTCGGATGCAATTCCGCATGCACGGGAAAATCGCCGAGTTCGGTCTGCGTGCCGGTCGGCCGGATTTTCCACTGATTGGAAAGCAACACGTAGCCGTCGGCCGTGTAGCCGGGCAACACCCGCTCAGCAGACGGCGCCGGCTCGCGGCCAATTCCCAACGCGGCCGCCAAAGCCACGCAAACGCCGACCAACCCCACCAACGCGATCCGCGCTCGACGATTCATCGTTGCCTCGGGTAAGAGGGTAATGCTAGTAGAGTACGCATCACGGCGGGCGCAACAAATGAAGATTGAGTGATCCTCCTGAATTCGACCGCCGTTCTTCGGAGCCACCGGAGCCCCGTATTGACCCACCCGAGCCTTCGTTATGCTGTGCCTCAACGGCGGCTCAACGGATACGGAGTTTCCCCCGCGCGACCAGAAACCGGTTCGCAGCCGTTGATCGACAATATATAAATCCGTATACTATACCGGCACTTCGGCTGAGCGCTGCGCGTGCGCGTGCGCGCATTTTTGGAGGAGCACATCGTGTTTACCGCAATTCTGTCTTTGTGGATTGGCTTGATTGGCGATGGCGATTGCGACGCGTTCGACACTTTGGGCCAAACTCACTCCCCAACTCACCACTCGACAACCACCACCACCACAACTTTCCCAACTAACTTTTTGAAGGCCTCGGGGGCGTGCAGGAAGTCTGGTGGCGGCAAGGAGATGCGTCCAGAAGACAAGATTTGCGCACAGGGCAAAAAGTTGGATTTAGTTTGGTTCGTTGGCCGTGAACTGCATTTTGACGCTAGTCGCCCACCGAGACTGCAATTGCATTTCCGGCGTTTTGCAGCTATCGTCGCCGGGCCGGATCGAAGATTTATTCGCAAGGATGCGGCCATGCCGGCTTCATTGACGAAGATCGCCGTTGAGTCCGATGCGCTGGCGGTCGGCCGGCGAGTATTGCGCGCCGAGGCGGAAGCGCTCGAGCAGGTCGCCGAACGACTCGACGACGGCTTTGAGCGTGTCGTCGAGATGCTTGCCTCTTGCGCCGGGCGCGTGGTCGTTTCCGGCGTCGGCAAGTCGGCGGACGTTGGCCGCAAGATCGTCGCCACCTTCAATTCAACCGGCACGCGGGCGATGTTTCTCGACGCCACGGCGGCGTTGCATGGCGACCTGGGCACCGTTCACCCGGATGATGTTGCCTTTCTTCTTTCGCACAGCGGCGAGAGTGCGGAAATCGTTCGCCTTTTGCCCCCGCTTCAGGGCTTGGCCGCGGGCGTGGTCGGCGTGACCGGCAATAGTTGCAGTTCGCTGACTCGATTGGCCGACGCGGCGATCGTCTACGGCCCGCTCGACGAAGCCGATCCGCTTGGCCTCGCGCCGAGCACCAGCACCACGGTCATGTTGGCCTTGGGCGATGCGATTGCGTTTGCCTTGGTCGAACTGCGCGGATTCACGACCGATGAATTCGCACGCTTTCATCCGGCCGGCAGCCTCGGTCGAAAGCTGGCCTTCGTCGATTCGGTCATGCGCAATGGGCCGGCGCTACGGCTGGCGAGTTCCGATGAATCCGTGCGCAGCGTTTTCGCTCATTCCAGCCGGCGCGGCCGCCGCACCGGCGCGGTGATGCTTTTAGACGCATCCGGCCGGCTCGCGGGGTTATTTACCGATAGCGACCTGGCCCGATTAATCGAGCGCCGCAACGATCACTTGCTCGATCAACCCATTCACGAAGTGATGACGCACGATCCCCTGCATGTGTGCGCCGGCACGCGGCTCGCGGACGCGCTTGAAATTATGCGGCGTCACCGAATCAGCGAACTGCCCGTGATCGGCGCCGATGGCCGCCCGGTCGGGTTGCTGGACGTGACCGACCTGCTCGACTTGATGCCGGTCGACGATGAAGAGGCATCAAGCCATGCCGCTTGAATCAGACGCGAAACTGCTCGAACGGCTGCGGGCCGTGGAGTTGTTGGTGCTGGACGTGGACGGCGTGCTGACCGAAGGAAGCATTGTCTACGATGAGTCGGGCAATGAATGGAAGCACTTCCACGTGCGCGACGGGTCCGGACTCAAGATTTGGAATCATGTCGGGAAAAAGGCCGCGATCATCACCGGACGAACATCGCGGCTGGTTGACCGGCGCGCCGCGGAACTGGGCATCTCGCCCGTGATTCAAGGCGCGCAAGAAAAGGTCCCGGCGCTACGCGACTTGGTGCGAGTGACGGGCGTTTCAGCGGAACGGATGTGCGCGATCGGCGACGATGTTCCCGATCTCGGTATGATGGCGAATTGTGGTTTGGCGGTGGCGGTGGCGGACGCGTGCCCGGAAGTGCGGCAAGCCGCCCATTTCGTCACGCGAGCAGTGGGAGGCCGCGGCGCCGTGCGTGAAGCAATTGAGTTGATTCTGCACGCGCAAGGGCGTTGGTCGCCGATCGTGGAGCGGTTTCTAAACGAGCGATTGTGAAGCGGAGAATAGTTCGTGTGGACGCCGCGACGAATTGTGTTGCTTGCCGCTGGAATCGGGCTGGTCGCCTTGGCGTTCGGCGTCTACAACCGGTTCCTTGGCTGGCTCGACGGCCTTCCGGCTCTTCCCGAAAAGTACCTGACCGTCGCCAAACCCGATCAATTGTCCAATGATCCGCTCAAGGAAAGCCTCACCGACCGGGCCCTCCGTCAGGCGTTCGGCGACAAATGCGTCGAGGTCGGCTATCTGTACCGCATGCAGAAGCAGGGCGTCTATCTCGCCACCGAACAGTACGGTTTCGAAGACGGTCGCGTCAAGCTCTGGCCGTTCAGTCTCGCGGTCATCGGCAAGGTCAATCCGCGCACCGGATATCCGGAAATCCAAACCGTCCATTGCGACGTCGCCCGTCTTACCTTCGACCGGCCCATCGAATCGTGGGCCGACGTCGGCCGCAGCAAGATCATTGCGGCCGAGTTCATGGCCGACCGGTCGACGCTGAGCACCGATCCGCGGCACGGCAACATTTACGTCGTTCACAACCACGGCACGCCGAACGCCGACGATGATTTGATCGCCCGGCTGCCGGGGCCGGTCTATTTCCAGGACAACCTAGCGCAGGAACCGAACAAACCGCAATTGTGGACGCGGAGCGCGCCGCGAACTCAAGAAATTGAAATCACCGATTATCAAACGAAACCGCCGCACATCGTGAAGGCGGAGACATTGGACGTGTTTCTCGAGTCCGAGGCGTTGAAAACCGAGCGAACCGCGCCGCGCTCGAAGGATCAGCCGGGCGGAACCGTCCGACGAATCGAAATGAAAAACGTCCACATGATCCTCACCGTGGATGAAAAATCGGATTTTCTGCGCTCGAATGCGGAATCGTCCGTCGCGCCGCGACCGAACGACGAGCCGCATTCGATCCTGTCGATTCGCACGCTCGGCACTTTTAGTTTTGACTTGCGCGCCAACCG
>JBGQCZ010000210.1:0-8035 GCA_041495645.1 Gemmataceae bacterium
AAACTCAGAAACTACTCTACCCTCACTGTCCGCCAAATCTTGGCTTGGGCCAAGGCGCATCGCAGAAGAAGTGGTGAGTGGCCAAGTCGTGAGTCAGGGGCAATTGAAGGGACTAATGGCGAGACTTGGATCAGAATTGATCGAGCTCTGAAGATTGGCGGGCGAGGACTCTCTGAAAGGTCTTCGTTGATAAAACTTCTCCGCCCTGTTCCGCGGCTAACGCTTGACATGATATTAGGCTGGGTTTCCAATCATCGCGAGCGGACTGGGGAATGGCCGGCAGCAAACTCAGGTCGGATCCATGAGGCAGGCGATGAAACGTGGGCAAGAATTGATTCGACGCTCCGCACGGGAGGTCGTGGGCTCCAAGGCCGATCTTCGCTCAGTCGAGTGTTGCGAGAGCATTTTCGAGTCAAGGAATACTTGACCGTGGAGCAGGTCCTTTCCTGGATAAGGGCTCACCACGATCGCACTGGGGACTGGCCGCGAACAACATCCGGTGTGATTGAGGACGCCCACGATCAGACATGGGGACGGATCGACGGATTGCTTCGCCATGGTGGCAGAGGCTTACCAAGAGATTATTCACTACCGAGGTTATTGAAGGAGCATTTCGGCGTTACTCACCGTGTAGGGCGACCTTGTAAGATCGTGTCCAATGAGGATCAACCGGAGGTATGATTCATGTCCGTCACCATTTCGGGAGTCGTGCCCAATGGCGTCGTTGTGTCCCATACGGCGTTGCCTGGAGGGGCACGCGTTGAGATCCACGGGCAATCGGCCCGGCAATTCCGGCAGTCGCTGCAGTTCGCTCCGGGCGCGACGACCGGCAAGCTATTCTAGCCGCAGCGGCGAAGATGGCGGAGCAGGACTTCCGCGACGACAAGGAACTCACGGGCTTTGACGCGTTTGGCGAGGAAGAACTCGATGACGACGAGCCGCAGTCGGAAATCCGTCAAATCATTGCGAAAAACCGCCTCGGAAGGTAGGATTTGGGGAAGGAGACCGGCATGATCAAGTTGACCGAACAGCAGCGGCACGAACTTAGCGACGCCGAACCGATCGCGATTGATCCCGTGACCCAGGCGACCTATGTTCTGGTTCGTCGGGAAATCTACGAGCGTTTCAAGACGCTTCTGGCAATGGAAGATTACGACCCCGACGAGGGGGCCGCTCACATGAATGAAGTGATGGCCGAAGACGACGCCAAAGACCCCTATTTGCAGAGTTACCAGCATTACGGGAAGTCCGCATGAACCGTGGCGGCGTGGTCGTCGTGCCATTTCCCTTCCAGGACAAGCCGGGCGAGAAAATTCGCCCCCCTGTGGTCGTCCAGAGCGACTTGGAAAATCGGCGGCGACCCATGGCGATTTAGCTCGCCGCCAGTCTTAGTTCGAGGACATGAGCCAGCCGGTCGGCGGTGGCGAGACGGATGTCTCGCTTTCCGGACAAGAATCGCGACAGCATGATTTGGGAGATGCCGGCTTCCTTGGCAAGCTGATAGGTCGTCTTGGGGCTGTGCTTCATCGCCTTCTTCAAAGCAGCGCTCAAGGAGCGGGGAACCGGCGGGCGAGCCAACGGCGGAAATTCAGCCTGGATTAAGCCGCGCAGTTTCTGGTCGCGCTCGATTTGTTCCGGCGTCAGCTTTCCCGATCGCACAATCCGTTTCAATAGTCTCCTGGCCATCTCATTTCCTCTTTTTCCGTTTGCGTTCGGGTTTGGGAACTTCGTAGGCCGTGATCACGCGCACGATGTTCTCGGCAACCTCTTCATAAACAACGATGATAAAGCGGCCATCGGGAACGTATCCCCAAACCGCCGGGAAACCAGTGGAGTTGCTGGTCCCTTCTTCAGTCGGGTTCCTCAATACGTGCTCCACGTCTTCAATTGTCAGATCGTGCTCGGCAATATGTTCAACGTTGCCGTCCGGGTCGTTCTCGTCGTCCCAGAATATGCTCCACAGATCCATGCAATCCTTCTTGTGGATAATAGCCAATTGGATATTAGTAGTCAATTGGCTAGAGCAACGAGGGCCGGAATTCCCGCGGTCATTGCATTTAATTTATACTCGTGTATACTATACGGGACACATCGTCCGAACGCGGCGCGTGCGCGCATTTCTGGGAGGGCTCGTCGTGATTGCTTCAATTCTCATTTTGCGGATCGGTTCGGTTGGCGGCGGTCCAACCATAAACCGAGCGCGCGAACGGGCGAACGAGCGGGCGGGCGAGCGAGCGCGTAACCGTGCAAAGTTTTTGAGGGCCGGTCGCGCTGGATCAAGTTCTGCCAGGGCAAGGAGATACGTCACATCATCGAAAACGGCGCGCGAGACAAAATGTGCGATTTTGCACGGAATTGAGTTGGGTCGGCCGACCTTCGCCGCGGCGGACCGATTGCTTTCGCGGGCGAATTATGCAAAACATAGTCATACGCCCGACATTCTGTTTTGCATTTGCGAGGTAAACATGCGAACGTTGGCGGCCTTGTGCGGTCTTGCTTTCCTCTTGACCGCGTTGCCCGCGCCGGCCCAGGACGAGGCTCGCCTGCTCCGCTTTCCGACCATTCATGGCAATTCGATCGTTTTCAGTCACGCCGGCAATCTCTATACCGTCGCGTCCGCCGGCGGGTTGGCCCGGCGTCTTACCAGCCACGACGGCTTCGAGATGTTCCCGCGTTTCAGCCCGGACGGCAAATGGCTTGCCTTCACCGGCCAATACGACGGCAACACCGAAGTCTACCTGATGCCCGCCGAGGGCGGCGCGCCCAAGCGACTGACCTTCACCGCCACGCTCGGCCGCGACGACGTCGCCGACCGCATGGGGCCGAACAACATCGTCATCGGCTGGAAGCACGACAGCAAGACGATCCTCTTCCGTTCGCGCATGCGCACGTTCAACCCCTTCATCGGCCAACTTTACACCGTGACGATCGACGGCGGGCCGCCCGAGCAGTTGCCGCTGCCGCGCGGCGGCTTCGGCTCCTACTCGCCGGACGATTCGAAGCTCGTTTACAATCGCATCTTCCGCGAGTTTCGTACCTGGAAGCGCTATCGCGGCGGCATGGCCGACGACCTCTCGATCTACGACTTCAACACCAAGAAGACCGAAGTCATCGCCGCCGATCCGGCTTCCGACATCATCCCCATGTGGGCCGGCGAAAAGATCTATTTCATCTCCGATCGCGACAAGAACCAGCGCTTCAATCTGTTTTCATACGACACCAAGACGAAGGACGTGAAACAAGTCACGCAGTTCGCGGATTTCGACATCAAATTTCCGTCGCTCGGCGACAAGGCGATCGTGTTCGAAAACGGCGGTTGGATTTACAAGTTCGATCTGGCCGCGGAAAAGGCCGAGAAAGTCACGATTCGCATCCGCGACGATTTCACCGGCGCCCGCACCGGCCTGCGCGACGTGAGCAAGAACATCGGTGGGTTTGGCATCTCGCCCGAAGGCAAGCGCGCGGTATTTTCGGCGCGCGGCGACATCTTCACGGTGCCCGCCGGGAGTGGAATCACCCGCAATTTGACTTCAACTCCCGGCGTCCACGACCGCAATCCGGAATGGTCGCCCGACGGCAAGAATATCGCGTTCATTTCCGACGCCACGGGCGAGGATGAGATCCATCTCGTCCCGCAGGATGGCAGCGATTCGTCCAAACCGCTGACCAAAGGCGGCGATTGCTACAAGTACGATTTTCAGTGGTCGCCCGACGGCAAGAAGATTCTGTGGAGCGACCGCAAACAGCGATTGCAATTCATCGATGTCGAATCGAAGCAGGTCACGCTGGTGGCCGAGTCGAAAGCCTTCGAGATTCGCGATTTCGCCTGGTCGCCGGATTCGAAATGGGTGTCGTACGTCCTGCCGGAGCCACAGAGCTTCGCCAAGGCCTGGGTCTATTCGCTCGAACAGAAGAAATCGTTTGCGGTCACGGACGGTTGGTTCGCGGTCGGCAGTCCGGTCTTCAGCGGCGACGGGAAATATTTGTTCTTCGTTTCCGCGCGCGACTTCAATCCGACCTACGGTCAGACCGAGTTCAATCATACGTACGCGAATATGCAGCGCGTCTATCTGATTACGTTGCAAAAGGACACGCCGCACCCGTTCGAGACGAAAAGCGATGAAGTTACTGACAAGCCGGCGGCGCCCCCGGCGGCCGGGCCGGTCACGATCAAGATCGACTTCGATGGATTGAAAGATCGCGTGATTCAATTGCCGGTGCCGCCGTCAAACTATGGCGGCCTGCATTCGGTGGGAAGCTCGGTGTATTACTTCCGGGCCGGCGGTTTGTTTCTGTACGACGTGGCGGGAAAGCGCGAAGCCGGACTCGGACCGGTGAACGGCTACGAAGTCTCGCACGATCAAAAGAAAATGATCGTGGCGATGGGCGGAAACTACGGCATCGTCGACCTGCCGCGCGGGCCGGTCACGATTACCCCGCTCAATCTTTCGGGCCTTGAAGTTCGCCTCGATCATCAAGCCGAATGGAAGCAAATCTACAACGAATGCTGGCGGCAGATGCGTGATTTCTTCTACGATCCCGGCATGCACGGAGTGAACTGGCCGGCCAATCGCGACAAATACGCTCCCCTCGTGGAACACGTTCATCATCGGGCCGACCTGACCTACATCATCGGCGAGATGATCGCGGAACTGAGCGCCGGCCATGCCTACGTGGGCGGCGGTGAGTCGCCGGTCGTCCCGCGCGTTCCGATGGGCCTGCTGGGCGCCGAACTGCAACGCGATCCGACGACCAAGTATTACAAGATCGCGCGGATTCTGAAAGGAACGAGTTGGGACGCCGCCACGCGTTCGCCGCTTTCGGACGTCGGCATCGATGTGAAGCCGGGCGAATTCATCACGGCGGTGAACGGACAACCCACCAACGAGATGGGCGATATTCAAGAGGCCCTGATCAACACCGTCGGCAAACAGGTGACGCTCAAAGTCAATGCCAAGCCCGAGATGAAGGGCTCGCGCACCATCACGGTGACGCCGATCGCCGATGAGTCGAAACTCTATTATCACGACTGGGTTCAGACCAACATCGAAAAGGTGGACAAGGCGACGGGCGGCAAAGTCGGCTATCTGCACGTGCCGGACATGTTGGCCGCCGGTTTGAACGAATTTGCCAAGTATTACTATCCACAGCTGGGCAAGAAAGCGCTCATCATCGACATGCGCGGAAACGGCGGCGGCAACGTTTCGCCGATGCTCATCGAACGCTTGCGGCGTGAGATCGCCATGGTCGGCATTGCCCGCAACAGCAGCCCTTCGGTTTCGCCGGGTGCGACGTTCCTGGGGCCGAAAGTGTGCTTGCTCAACGAATTCTCGGCCTCGGACGGCGACCTGTTTCCGTACCAATTCCAGCACTACAAGCTCGGCAAACTCATCGGCAAGCGCAGCTGGGGCGGCGTGGTGGGCATTCGCGGCTCGCTGCCGTTGCTCGACGGCGGAATCCTCAACCGGCCCGAGTTCGCCCGTTACGACCTCGATGGCAAGAAATGGGTGATCGAAGGCCACGGCGTCGATCCGGACATCGTGGTCGATAACGACCCGGCCAAGGAATACGCGGGTGTTGACGAACAGTTGGACGCGGGAATCAAGCACATCCTCGAAGAGTTGAAAACCAAGGAGAAGAACCTCCCGCCGGTCCCGCCGTACCCAAAGAAGTAGGCCATTGCCGGCGTTACCTCGTTCCCGTATCGGTGTTTATGAGACCAACTCTCCGACTCGTCATTCCCTTTGCCCGAGGTGATTATGCACCGTTGCCGCGCAGCTATCGTGTTAGGTTTGTTGTTCGCAATCGCGTCGTTTGCCGAGACTCCGAATCCGGCCCCGGCCGTGTCTGATGCCGACGCCAAGTCACTCGACAAGAAGATCATGGTCGAGATCAAGACGAAACCCGAGATCATTCCGAATCTCGCGTATCTCAGCGACATCATCGGCCCGCGTTTGACCGGATCGGCGGCGCTCAAGAAGGCCAACGACTGGACCGCTGAAAAGATGAAGTCGTATGGTCTGGAAAACGTGCATCTCGAACCGTACGAGATCCCCGTCGGCTGGGAACGCGGGACGATTTCGGCCAAGATCATCGAACCGGAAGGTGGGCGGCCGCTTCTGATGGCGTCGGCGGGTTGGTCGCCGGGCACCAAGGGCAAAGTCGAAGGCGACGTGGTCATTTTCAAGGCGACCAAACGCGAGGAGTTGGCTCAGTACAAGGGCAAGCTCAAGAACGCGCTGATCCTTCGCCGCGAACCGAGCTATGTAGCGCCGATCGTGGCGGTGGGCACCCCTGCCGGCGACAGGCCGATGGGGGGCGGGCCGATGGGTGGTGGGCCCATGGGCGGCGGGCGGCGCGGCGGCGGATTCGATCCGCAGAATCCATTCGTTCAAGAGCTGCGCGACTTCTTCAAGGCGGAAGGCGTCGCCGCCATGCTGCAAGACTCCGCTAAGCCGCAGGGGTTGCTGGTGACAACCGGCAGTTGGCGCGGCCGCGAACGCGCCGCCGAGCAGGAAGCGATCCCGACCCTCTACGTTGCTCACGAACATTACGCCCTGCTCTATCGCCTGGCGAGCCGCCCTGCTCCGGCCAAGACCCGCGTCGAACTCGAAGTCACCAACAAGTTCATCCCCGGCCCGATCACCGTTTACAACACCGTCGGCGAAATCAAAGGCAGTGAGAAGCCCGATGAATTCGTCGTAGTCGGCGCCCACCTCGATTCCTGGGACCTGGCTCAAGGCACCACCGACAACGGCACCGGCTCGTGCATCACCCTGGAAACCGCCCGCGTGTTGGCCAAGTGCGGCGTGAAACCGAAGCGGACCATTCGCTTCGTGCTCTTCACCGGCGAGGAACAGGGTCTGCACGGCTCGCGAGCCTACGTCGAACGGCACAAGGATGAGATGCCCAAGGTTTCGATGGCCCTCGTCCACGACACCGGCACCGCCATCGTTCACGGGATCGGCTTGCAGGGCCGCGACGTTCTCAAGCCGATTTTCGAGAAAGAACTCGAGGCTCTGAAAGAGGTCGGCCTAAAGGACATCAGCGTGCGGTCGATGCAGGGCACCGATCATCAATCGTTCGAGCGCGTCGGCGTGCCGGGCTTCGCGTGCCAGCAAGACATGACCGACTACCGGCTGACGCATCACACTCAGACCGACACGTTGGACAAAGCCAACGAAGCGAACCTGGTGCAAGGCGCTCAGGTAATGGCCGTGGCGGCGATGCGCGTCGCGAACTTGCCGACACTGCTGCCACGCGAAAAGAAAGCGCCGGCTCCGCGAACCGAGGAAAAGAAACCCGAGGAGAAAAAACCGGACGAGAAGAAGCCCGAGGAGAAGAAACCCGTCGAAAAGAAGCCCAATTCGTGACCTTCAACGATTGATCATGGGTTAGGATTCCAATCGATTGGAATCCTAACCCGCAATCAAGCCATTTCTTCCTTTGGCGGTTGGGGCAGGAAAAAGCTGAAGGCGAAACCCAAGCCGAAGACCAGGAGCCCCGTCACTCCCGCCGCGAAGGCGACCTTTTCGAATGTATTCGACCCGACCGTCAGCAACGGCGCGATTACGCTCGTGGTCAAGAACGCGGCCGACGTACCGATCATGCGTCCGCCGACGTTGGTGGCAAAGGCGCCGCCGGTTCCGCGCAGGTGGACGGGAAAAACTTTGGGTAAATACTCGCCGAAGTAAGAGAACTGGGAAACGATGCAAACGCCCGCCAGGAACACCCCGAGGTTGAAGTACTCCGGGAGATTCGGAAATACCCAGAACCAAACCACCGGGATGATCAGCAGGCCGGGTATCTGGAACAACCACAGCAAGAGCCGCCTGTTGGCAATGAACAGCAGTCCCAAGGCCAGAAGCACGCGCCCGGCCAACCCGCCCAGTTCTTGCATGAACTGGACCTGTTCCCGCCGGGGCTGAATCTCGTCCTTATTAATCTTGCCAATCTTCTTCAGATTGTCGTTATACTCTCTTTGCTTCGCCACATACTCAGGTGAGTCCTTGGGCAGCGTTTTCGTCTGCTCCTG
>JBGQCZ010000211.1:0-8031 GCA_041495645.1 Gemmataceae bacterium
CAAATACTCGCTGCTCAAGCTGGGGTCCGCCACGATCACCGCTGCCGCCTGATACTGGCGAATGATGCCAACGGTTTCTTTCAGGTCCTCCGCAGAGCCAATGGGGTGTCCGGCCAATCGCCAATCGTGGCCTCCCTTCTGCACGGCGGAGACGATGGTGGCCGGCTCGGGCCGCAACAGAAAGTGGATTCCACGCCGGCGCCGTTGCAGGGCGTTGGCGTAGGTCACGCATTGGTAATAGGCTTCGTATCCCTGCGAAGACGTGGCGTCGCAGCGAACCAAGATTGGAAACTTGCTCATATGAAAAACATCCCTTACGGAATGGAGGACAGAATGTCCCTGCTGAAGGCGGCAGATTCCCCTAGAAACCGCGCGAGCGCGGAATCCGAAATCGCTCACTCAAGCGAGTCGTGAGCAGGTTTCATGCGGGAAGCTGGTCGATCTTCGGAGGGAGTCAGAAAGGAAGCCGGTTCCAGGAAGGAGGCCGTGGAGGTGTGTCGCGTGGAGGGAGAAAGACGTCGCCAGGGGCGATAAATCCGTTCATCAAGACCTCTTCTCTCTGGTTCCGTCTTGGAACCGTTATCGATGGGTTCCGGCCATCGATGAGCGGAATTTAAGCCGAAACCTTCGCACGTGTGAAGAGCAAAAAAATACGACATCGAGAATGGCCATGTCGACGACTAAATCCGATTGTGGCGTTGACAGGCTCCGAGAAATCGCGTATTACCGCCCCCGCTTGAGCCGAATCAGTCATTTCGGCGCATTCGACCTGGCCAAAGCGCCCAAATGCGCTATTTGCGGCCGTTCCACGTGGAACGTCCGTACCCACCATAATTACCAGACCAATCCACGTTGCCCCTACGACTCCTATGATGGTAAGATCACGCCGCCCAGTTGGTGGAATTGCTAGGAACAGGATGAACCAGCATGGAAAAGAAAGCGCCGCCGCGACTTGGCCGCGGGTTGGAGTCCTTGGTGAACGGCCCGCACATCCAGGTAGAGAAGGAAAAACCAGCAGCCCATCACGGTCCCGCGCTTCGAGTCGCGATTGCGCGGATTGGGCTGAACCCGTATCAGCCACGCAAGACATTCGACGAAGATGAACTCAAGAGCCTGACCGAGAGCATTCGAACGCATGGCGTGCTCACACCGATCTTGGTTCGACCCGTCGGCGACCGGTTTCAATTGATCGCCGGCGAGCGCCGTCTGCGCGCCGCACAACAAGCGGGCCTCACCGAGATTCCCGTCCACGTGCGCGAGATGAACGAGCAGCAGGTGCTCGAAGCCGCCCTGGTCGAAAACATCCACCGCACCGATCTCAACCCGATCGAAAAAGCCCAAGGATTCAAGGACTATGTCGACAAGTTCCAGATGACGCAGGAACAACTCGCAAGTCGAATCGGCATCGATCGCACGAGCATTAGCAACCTGCTCGGCTTGCTGAATCTGCCCCTCGAAGTTCAGGATTTCGTGCGCTCGGGCGCGCTTTCGCTCGGTCACGCCAAGGTGCTGAAGGGCCTCACCGACTCACAGCAGCAGATCAACCTGAGCAAAGAAGTGATCGCCAAGAGCCTTTCGGTTCACGCGTTGGAAACGATTTTGAAAGATCAGCGCGAGCAAAAGAGCGCCTCGCCGCCCGCCGAGAAACCTCCCGAGGTGCCGAAGACCGCCCACGTCCAGTCCATCGAAGATGAACTGAGACAGAAGCTGGCCGTGCGCGTGTCCATCAAACTGAGCAGCAAAGATAAGGGCCAAATCGTGCTGCAATTCGACTCGAATGATGACTTTGAGCGGGTAGTGGAAGTATTGCGAAAATAACAAGCCGATTGCGGCTCGGCGCAAAGGCGCAAGCGGCTTGTTCGGTTTGCTGCCCTCTACTAGAATGTTCGAATCCGGGGTGTAGCTCAGCCTGGTTAGAGCGCGTGGTTTGGGACCACGAAGTCGCAGGTTCGAATCCTGTCACCCCGACTGCCACATCCTTATTTCCATCGCTCTGATTATTTCTGGTTTCTTCCAAGCGCACTACACTAGACAGAGCCGCTCAACACCGAGGCGACACCATGATTCCCGTTCGCACCCTCACGGCGCTGACATTGTGCGCTCTGATGCAAACCAATTTGCGCGCCCAGGACCCACGGCCGATACCAGCGGATCAGTTCGAGAAAACGCATGCAATAATCAAACGGCAGGAAGGCGAATGGAAATGGGCCGAGCTGCCCTGGGCGATCAATTTCGCGGATGCCCAACGGCAATCGCTGGCCGAGGGCAAACCGATCTTTGCGGTCATGTGCGCACAGGGTTGCGTGGCGGGATATGTCTGAAACGGAGCGTTCGAGAGCCGTGCGCTCGTCATGACCGATCCCCGAGTAATCGCCGCCATCCAACGAGATTTCATTCCGTACGCTCATTGCGGTTCGCCGGGATTGAACAACTATCGTGTGTTGACCGCCAGCGGAAAGATGCTGGCCGACCACGATCGTTTTCCGTCCGAAGCCATGAGCGCCGGGTTGCTCGAGTGGTCGAAGCTGCCGGAGGCTGAGCGCAAGCCGCGCGTCGTCACCGGATTGACCAAGGTCAACGACTATCCGAAACCGCCGGACCCGCCAAAAAACGGCCTAATTCTGCGTTCCCACGTCCGCGGTTTGCAACGCGACGAAGATGGCGACCTCACCTGGACCGGGCAACTCGCGGCGGGGAACGGCGTCTACAGTTTGCCGGCCGAACCACAGCTCGACCATGTCTGGATCACCCAGGCCGAATGGAAATCGATGGTGCCGTACAATCCCTCGCTCGGCTTCACGTTTGAGGCGCCCAAGCGCGTGGCCGAACGCATCGCCATGTTTCACATGCTCGACAAGGGCCTTGGCTGCAACAACTTCGTGTGGGAAAAAGCCAGTGCGAAAATGACTCTGAAGGTTGTCGAAGTGACAGACGTCCGGATCAAGATGGATCTCTCGGGCAAAGGACTCATCGGCAAGGATGGGAACTATCCAGTCCGTTATCAGGGCATCGTCGAAGTCGATCGCAAGAAGGGTGAGATCTCGCGCTTTGACGTGATCGCCCTCGGCCGCGACGGCGGCGACATGCGCAGCGATGACGAGAAAATCGCCCGCAGCAACTTTTGGTACCGCATCGGCCCGAAGTGCAAAGTGGTGATGGCGATTGCCTTCGAGAAGATCGCCGGCGACAAGCCGATCGACCGCGTCCCGCCCTATGCAATCATGTTCGACTCCGCCAAGACGAACAACAAGCCTTACTTCCAGCCCGAATAGCTCATTTCAAAAGGACCTGCACCAGGACGATCAAGAACAATCCCACGCTGATCACCCCGTTGACCTGAAAGAACGCCCGGTTCACGCGCGACAAATCATCCGGTCTAACCAGCCAATGTTCGTAGCCGACGAGTCCCGCGATCAGTGCCAAGCCGATCCAATAAATCGCGCCGAGGTGCGGCGAGATCATCGCCAGCAACGACAGCATGATCAACATGAGTATGTGGCAAGCAAGCGCCAAGCGCAAGCTCGCCTCAATTCCGAAGCGCGAGGGAACACTGTGAAGTTTCGCCTGGCGATCGAATTCGGCGTCCTGGCAAGCGTAAAGTATGTCGAACCCGGCGACCCAGAACAGCACGGCCAACCCCACCGCCACCGACGCCGCTAAATCATCCAAGCCTCGAATGGCGATCCACGCTGAAATCGGCGCCAACATCAAGGAAGCGCCAAGCCAGAAATGAGCCATCGACGTGAATCGCTTCGCGAGCGAATACGCGCAAATGAAAACCAGCACGGGAATGGAGAGGATGAGAGGCCAATAATTTGGCGGCTCGTTAAGTGTAAAGATCGCTGTCGAAGCGATAAACCCTATCGTGCAAATCGCCGTGAAAACCGCGACAGCGGAAGCGCTCAATTGCCCGGTAACGAGGTGTCGCCCGATCGTGCGCGGATTGGCGGCGTCAAGCCGGCGATCGGCTAGGCGATTGAAAGCCATCGCCGCCGAGCGCGCGAAGATCATGCAGGCGACAATTCCGACAATGTGCGGCCATTGAACCGGCACATCACGCCACGCCAACACCGCCGCGAGAAAGGCGAACGGCAGCGCGAAGATGGTGTGGCTGAATCGGATCATTCCCAGAAAGTCGCGAGCGGCGCGCAGCATGATTGTTCATATATGAACCGCAACCGCTCCGCGGAATTCACGCCAGCTGCGACTCGCGGCGTCGTTCGTTAAACGTCACGATCTTTCCCGTGCGCAACAGCATCTCGATGGTGTAGGCAAGATGCTCGCCAATTCCGGGCAAGCGCGCCAGCGCCGCGCGGCCATCGGCGGACAGCAAATCGGCGACTGGGCGATGCAGGCCGTCGATCACCATAGCGGCGTGACGGTAAGAGCGAACGCGGTACAGATTCGCGCCGCCTTGCAAGTTCCGGGCGTGGGCCAACAGTTTTTGAGAAATGAGATGATTGTTCATGGTGACTCCCTCCGCAAGAATAGTACTGGTGTACACTAACCAAAGTCAAGGTCGGCAGTGCAAGTCTCGGTTGCCGCATTTCGCGTCGCGGGTTATTCTGTGGCCGTTGCGATGGATCGCGGGCACGACTGCATGGAGCAGACATGGCGAGTTTTCGTGGACATTTGGCGTTCTCGGCGTCTCTGGGTGCGGTTTTTGGCGGGCTGTCGTACTGGCAACTTGGTTACGATTGGGGTACGTCGGCGCTGGCGGCGGGACTTACGGCCGTCGGCGGAATGTTGCCCGATCTCGACTCGGACAGCGGCGTTCCCGTTCGCGAAATGTTCGGCTTGGCCGCCGTGTTTGTTCCTCTAGTCTTGCTTCGGCGTTTGATTCATTCGGGCCTTGAGCCCGAACAAATCCTGGTCGTGTTGGGAATAACCTTCATCGGGATCCGCTATGGTCTGTCGCGCGTGTTTAAGCGATTCACTGTACATCGCGGCATGTTTCACAGCGTCCCGGCGATGCTCATTGCCGGCATGATGACCTTTCTAGGCTACCATCATCCGCAATACGGTCCGCGCCTGATACTGGCAATCGCCGTGATGATGGGCTTCATGTCGCATTTGTTGCTGGATGAGCTCTATGCCGTCGATTTTCGCGGCCTGAAACCGAAGCTGAATCAATTCGCGGGCAGCGCATTGAAATTCGCATCGAAATCGCGCCCCGCGACCGCGATCACGTACGTCCTCCTCATTATCCTGAGCGGACTGGTATTCCTGGACGTGAAGCCCGGCGCCAATAGCGACGGTCCCAATCCGCCGACGATCAGCGTCCCGAATCAGAAGTGATTCCTCTGTCCAAGGTTCTTGTTCCAAGTTGGTAGTCTTAACTTGGAACTCGACACGTGGAATTGGATCTTCTGATGGCGTCCGTCAGCCTCGTCCGCCTGACCCGCTCGTTTGCGACTGCGTCGCCGGCTGGCCTGTTTGACATTTCACTCGAAATTCATGATGGCGAAATTTTGGCCGTGGTTGGCCCAAGCGGTTCGGGCAAGTCCACGCTCTTACGATTAATCGCTGGCCTCGAAACTCCCGATTCGGGAACGGTTCAAATTGGCGAACGCGACGTAACCCGCCTTGCCCCGCATCTGCGCGACATTGGGCTGATTCCGCAGCGCCCGGCGCTTTTTCCGCACCTCAGCATTCGCCGTAACCTTTCAATTGGACTGGAGATGAGTCGCCTCCCAGTCTCCGAGAATGAGTTGGCTCGACGGGTGGACGACGCCATTCAATTCATGAACCTCGACCGAGTGCTGGATCGAGCGCCCTACGAGCTTTCGGGCGGTGAACAACAGCGCGTCGCGCTGGGGCGGTTGATGGTACGGCGCCCGGCAGTTTGGCTTCTGGACGAGCCGTTTGGTCATGTCGATCCGGCCCAAAAAAGCGAATTTCGCCGGCAGTTGCACTTGCTGCGAGGCGCTGTTCCCACGACAATGATCCTCGTCACACATGACCCTGTGGAGGCTCAAACGCTGGGCCGCCGCTTGGCGGTGCTGGAGTCGGGGAGACTGCGGCAGGTCGCTGAACCCGCCGTTATCTATGCCCGGCCGGCCGACCGTTTCGTGGCGTCGTTTCTTGGCTGGCCGGCGATGAACCTCGCACCTGGCATCCTTGTCCGCTCTCTGGAGCCGGGCAAGGGCCTCCTCTTCGCCGCGGCTGACGGCTCGTTCCGTTTGCCGGCGCCGGCCGAACTGGTGACCCACGGTGCCGAGGGTCGGCCAGTGACGGTGGGCATCCGGGCCGAGGACTTGCAGTCCAGCCGAATTCCCCCCCTAGCGTCCGATGGATTGGTCGCCCTGCCGGGTTGGCAGGTGCGTCTGACGGAGTTTGTTCCGCCGCGTTGGTTGACGACGGTGGAATTGGGCCAGCAGCGATGGTCGCTGTGGTCCGACGTTCCGCCGCATCCGGGCGACCGTCTGGATCTGACGATCCCCACGGATCGCCTGCATTGGTTTGTGAAGTAAGGCGGACACTCGTGTCCGCAAGGGTTAAAGGCGGACCAGAGTGTCCGCCTCACGACGCGGACTTTGGAGATTCAGCGATGCCGATCAACGGTGCCGAAGTGTTGGCCATCGTGAACAAGATGCATGCCGACAAGAACGTCAATAAGGAACTGATCTTTCAGGGCATCGAAGCGGCCCTCAAGGTCGCCATCGAACGCGCCGCGGGCATCAAAGAAGACGAGGTATCGAATGTGGTGGTAGGCATCGACCGGCTCACGGGATCCATCTCCGCCAAGAAAGGTGAAGAGGAGGTCGATCCGGGAATGCTTGGGCGAATACCGGCGCAGTCGGCGAAGAACTTGATCATTCAGAAAATCCGCGAAGCCGAGTCCGATCAGGTTTATCAGGAATTCCTCAAGAAACAGGGCGAAATCGTTACGGGCACCGTCCAGCGCGTCGACCAGGGCACGGCGATCGTCACCGTAAACAAGACCGAAGCGCTGCTGCCGCGGAGCGAACAGATTCCGGGCGAGACGTTTCACGTTCAGGGCCGCGTCCGCACCGTCGTCATGGAAGTTCGCCGCACCGGTCACCGCGTTCGCATCGTGCTGTCGCGCTGCCATCCCGATTTCGTTCGCTGCCTTTTCGAACAGGAAATTCCCGAGATCCAGGACCGCACCATCGAGATCAGAGCCGTTGCCCGCGAAGCGGGTTATCGCACCAAGATCGCCGTCACCAGCATCGATTCGAAAGTGGATTGCGTTGGGGCCTGCGTGGGCGTGCGTGGCAGCCGCATCAAGAATATCATCGATGAGTTGGGTGGCGAACGCATCGACATCGTGCGCTGGAACGATTCGCTGCAAGTGCTGATTCCCAACGCCTTGCAGCCCGCCGAGATAAGCGAAGTGTTCCTGTATCCAAAACTCGGCCGAGCGATCGTGTTGGTGGCCGAAGATCAATTGTCGCTGGCGATCGGCCGTCGCGGGCAAAACGTTCGTCTGGCGTCCAAGCTCGTGGGCTGGGACATCGAGATCATGACGATGGAGGAACTCGACGACAGTCTGGCTCGCGCCGAGGGTTGGTTCAGTGCGGTTCCTGGCGTTACGCCCGAAATGATCGAAGCGTTCATTACGGAAGGGTTCCTGTCGTATCGCGACCTGACCTTCTTCGAGTCGACTGAATTGGCGGAGATGGTGGGCATCACCCAGGAAGAAGCGGAGGAGATGATCGACTACGCCGAACAGCAGGCGGACGAGATCGAGGAGCAAGAAGAAGAGCGAATCGCCAAGGAGCGCGAGGAGGCCAGACAGGCGAAGTTGTCGGGCATCGAACGGCCGCCCGTCGAGTCTTCGGCCAAGCAGGCGTTCGAGAGCTTGTTTGCTTCGGAACCGGCGGCCGCGGCCACGATCGAAGCCGGCGAAGAGGCGACGCAAACCGAACAATCCGAGCAGACGGAACCGGCGGCGGATGAACCGGCGCATGCGGAGTCGACGGAACCGCCGCCGCCAAGCGAAGAGAGTAAGAACGGAGAAGCGTAAGGCCCCGGCGCCGCGTTCGTGTGAACGTGGAGGGTTGAAAC
>JBGQCZ010000212.1:0-8013 GCA_041495645.1 Gemmataceae bacterium
CGATTTGGCCGGCGGTGCGCTTCGTCGCAGTGCACCGCACAGGCGACGTCGTTGACGGCCTGTTGCTGGTATCCGCGGCCGTGAATTGGCAGATCGACTACGTGGTCGTGCGGCCGGAATCGCGCCGCCGCGGCGTCGCCGCCGCCCTGGTCAACGCCACGATGAATCACGCGCTTGAATTGAAAGCGCCCTATGTCATGTTGACCAGCCGCCTCGAGTTACGGCCGCTGTATGAAGGCGAATGCGGATTCCAGGTCATCGCCCAACGGCCGAAACACATCACCTGACACTCAACGGCCTCGCCCGGGCGGAAGGATGAGCCATGTGCGGAATTGTCGGCTACACGGGATATCGCGAAGCGGAACCCATTCTGATTGAAGGTCTGCGTCGCCTGGAGTACCGCGGATACGACAGCGCCGGGTTGGCGACTCTCGCGGGCGACCGGCTCTTGGTGCGCAAGAAGGCCGGCCGCGTGGCCGGACTCGCCGATCTGCTGACCACTCAGCCCGCGCCCGGCTGCGTCGGTATTAGTCACACGCGCTGGGCGACTCATGGCGGCGCTAACGACCGCAATGCCCACCCGCACCTCAGCGGCGATGGCCGCCTCGCCGTCGTTCATAACGGCGTCATCGAGAATTACGCCGAACTCAAGAGCGAACTGCTCGATCGCGGCGTCATGTTCCACAGCGACACCGATACCGAGGTCATCGCTCATTTGATTGCCGAGTACGATCACGGCGACCTGGTTGACGCAGTGCGCCGCACGACCTCACGGCTCAAAGGCACCTACGGACTCGCCGTCGTTAGCCGCTCCTCGCCTGGCATGGTCGTCGGGGCACGCCTCGGCAGCCCGCTGGTGATCGGCGTCGGCAAAGGTGAGCACTTTCTCGCCAGCGATCCGTCCGCCCTGGCGCAGTACACGGCCAAGGTCGTCTACCTCGAGGACCGGCAGATCTGCTCATTGACTCCCGAAGGCTATCACGTGCTCGATGCCGACATGGAGACGGTGACGGCCGACGTGCGCGTCATCGACTGGGACACGAGCCAGTCCGACCTCGGCGACTTTCCGCACTACATGCTCAAGGAGATTTACGAGCAACCCGAAGCGCTCGAAAACGCCATGCGCGGCCGGCTGATCGACGACGACGCCACGGCCCATTTCGGCGGGTTGAACCTGCGCCCACCGCGATTGCGGCAAGTCGACCGCGTCGTCCTCACCGGCTGCGGCACCAGCTACCACGCCGCTCTAATTGGCGAGTACTTGTTCGAGGAATTCGCCCGCTTGCCGGTTGAGGTCGAATACGCCAGCGAGTTCCGTTATCGCAATCCGCCCATCGACCGCAACACCATCGTCATCGCCATCACCCAATCCGGCGAAACCGCCGACACGCTCGCGGCGTTGAAGGAATCCAAGCGCAAGGGCCACCCGACGCTGGCGATTTGCAACGTGGTGGGCTCGAGCATCGCCCGCGAGGCCGACGGCGGAGTTTACCTCCACGCGGGCCAGGAAATCGGCGTCGCCAGCACCAAGGCTTTCACATCGCAAGTCACCGTGCTGGCGATGCTGGCGCTGTACTTCGGCCGCTTACGGCACATGTCCGCCGCGCAAGGCGAGCGACTTGTTCGCGAATTGCGCTCGTTACCGGACCTGGTGCGCCAGGCGCTCGAATGCCGCCCAGCGGTCCAGCGCGTCGCCGACCGCTTCGCGCATGTCAACAACATGCTCTACCTCGGCCGGCATTATCTCTATCCGGTGGCGATGGAAGGCGCGCTCAAGTTGAAGGAAATCAGTTACATTCACGCCGACGGTTACCCGGCCGCGGAAATGAAACACGGGCCGATCGCGCTGGTGGATCAAGATACGCCATCGGTCTTCCTCGTCCCGCGCGGCATCGTTTTCGACAAGGTGATGAGCAACCTGGAAGAGATTCGCGCTCGCGGCGGCCCGGTTATCGCCATCGGCGGCGCCGAAGACGAACACGTCGCCGCTCGCTGCTACGAAGTCATCCCGCTGCCCGATGCACCGGAACACTTGCAACCGATTCTGGCCGCCATCCCGCTGCAATTGCTGGCCTACGAAATCGCCGTCCGCCGCGGCTGCGACGTGGACAAACCACGAAACCTGGCCAAAAGCGTGACTGTGGAATGAGACTCGCGACCAAGCTCAAGGCTGATTTGGGTTGTCCGACTTGTTCTGCGGTTTGGTCGGCTTCACATCGATAATCTCAACGTGCGGCGGCGTGACGTCGATGTTGACGGGATCCTTGAAAACTGATTCAGCGACATTTCCCGCGCGATCCGCGACGGTCATGCGAACTTTGAACTGATAGCTGCCGGCGGGCAATTGCGGCGTCGCGCACACGTGCCGGCCAGTGTTCGCCAGTTGCGGGGTCAAATCAATCCACTCGTCCCCTTTGCCGTTTTTGTTCAGCGCCCTGCCGTTCTTGTCCAGAACCAAGTATTGAAAAATCACTGGCTGTGCTTCGAGATGTTCGTCTTTCGCCTTCCACGTCAAAACCAGCGTTCGCGGATTGTTGGCTTGCGCGAACTTGACGATGAACTGCTCAATGTCCGGCTCTTTAGTGTCCACGACCACCCAAATCTGCGGCGGCTGATTGCCGCTCGGCGCGGGTTGCGCAATCTTGGCCTTGCTGCGCGCCACGAGCGTCAGGCCATAGGTGCCGTCCTGCGGAACCGTGTATTCGATTTCCGCGACATCAGAGCCCTCGGCGGGCGGACTGAATTGTTGATCGACTTTGCGCCAATCGTTGCCCCTGAGCGTGGCCCAAAGTTCAACGGTGTCGATGCCAGAGAGCGTCGCCTCGCGGACCTTGAACTGCAGTTTAAGCGTCTTATCGTTGGTGATTTTGTAACCCGGCTGGGCATCGTAGGCGCCGCCTTCGCGCGGCGCCCCGCCGGGCTCGGTGCTCGAACCCGTGGTCTGGCCGACGCCCGCGCCGAGGACCAAGAACTTGTCGGCTCGATTGCCGGCCCGATCCAATGCCGACAGCCGCACTTCCATGCGCCGGCCCGGCGCCAACGTCCACTCCTTGCGTCCCTGAGCCGCGACGCCGGCACGCTCCGACAGATCGCCCCATGCGGGCAAACCGCCCACCCAGCGCCCTTCCATACGGATTGAGTTTGGATCGAGGTATTCGTCCGTAATCTGCCATTCAATGCCGACCACGACGCTGCCGTCGGTCCTTTGTTTGGGCGCAGCGGCGCGAAGGCCGACGTCCGGCGGGCGCGTATCAATCACGACGCGCTGTTCCGCCGTCAAGCGCTCAACCGATTCCGGCAGCGAGCGGCCATCCCGATAGACGGTCATGATCGCGAAATCGTATGACCCCTCGCGATCCAGCCGAACGTCGAAGTTTCCTTGAAGCATGTTGCTTCCGGGTGCCGGTCGAGTTTGACTTGGTGTGGCGGTGGCGTGAAGTTGCCAGTCGCGGCCGCCCGGCGAGGTGACGTACAGCTTGAGTGATTGGACGCGCTCACGATCGTCGGCAGGCAGCGTGAAGGCCAAATTGAAGCTGCGAGCCCTGATGTACTTGGTCGAATCGCTGTCGTTCGCGGGTTGGGCGTGGACCGCCATCGACCCGGCCAATAGCAGCAGGAAGCAAGCCGTTCGGGCAAGAAACGGGCTCATTTTCGCTTCCCTCCGATGCCGTTCGCCCGGAGCGCAATCCTTGCGGGGTGCGGACGGACTGTCTTCGCTCATTCAAGATCGGCAATTCGGGCAAGCGACTTGAGCGAATAGGCAAAACAGGAGCGTGGGATGGAATGGAGCGTGCAAAGTGAAGGTGGAAGATGGTTAACGCAAAATGGTTATGAAGCCCCGGCTGCCAGAGTCAGCCGGGGCTCGCGGTCTCAGTTCACTCCAACTGGTTGCCTAATGACGGGCGCATTCGACTTGGGGCGCAGTCGTTCCTCGCCTAATTCAAGCCAGCGTTTCACCGTCTCCGGCGGAATGTAGGACATCAGCAGCACCATCATGAACAATCCGAAGACGGTCAGGCCCATGAACACTGCAATGCCCGTATGCAGCAGCACCGCGAGAATGATCATGTAGGGCCGGAGCGTGGGCCGCCAGACGAGGAACGGGAAACCGATTTCCAGCCCCAACGTAAAGACCGCGCCAATGGACATGAACACTTCACTCAGCCAACGATGGTCGCTCAGGAGCAGCAAAAACCACCGGTAAGGCGCGTAAATCGTGGGCGAAAACTCGGGATTGGCCATGGTGTACCACATGGCGGTGTGGCCCCACCAAGACGGCCCCTTGAGCTTGGACAGTCCGGACGCGGCGTAAATGAAGCAAAAGTGAATTTGCACCAGGCGGGTCACGAAGTTTGCCAGCACCGATGGCCTTGGCCCGGCCAGAATCGCCTCGACTTCGCTCGTGTTCTTTTTCTCTCTTCGCAGTCGTTCCAAGTCGCGTTGCGCCCGGCGCTTTTCGAGCCAGCGGTCCAGTGACAGAACGGCCCCGCTCGGGCCGATCGTTAAATAAATCAAGCAAAGGTTCATCATCGTGTCCATCCCGAACAGCACGTAGTTGTTGCGATGGATGTAACACAGGACGGCGAGCCAGGTCAGCACGGACGTGATGCGCGTCCACAACCCGAGCGTAAACATGAGCATGACGCCGATAATGGCGAAATGGAGGCAATAGATGGTCGTTGGATTCTCGACATGGAACCAAATGGACCAGATGAAGATTCCTTGACCTTGTGCGCGGCGCTTGTCAAAACTCCATTTCAGAAGATAGTCGAGAACTTCCTGGCGTTCCTTGAGGTCGTCCGGGAGAAATGGGCCGCGGGCGCGTTGATCGGCGGGATCCGTCTTTTCCGTGAGAAACTGCAGTGTTCGCTGCAGTTCGCTGCGGGGGTCGCGTGGATCGCGCACGCTGAGTGGAATCAGCGCTTGAGCATCGAGGTGCGCGAAAATCGTCAACAAATCGATCGGTTCTCGGGGCAGCGCGTCCACGAAGACGACGACCTTTTGCCGGATTTCCTCGCGCTCCTTAAGGGGCAGCGGCAGCATGTAGCGGGGAATGAGCTTTTGATCGGCGGCAACGATTTCCTTACGCGTCAGGGCATCGAGATGCTGCTCGCGCTCCTCGCGCGAAATCAGCAGAAAGTTATCGCTGGTTTGGCGCAGCCTGTCGTCTTTTGGTTTGATGATCAAGCTCTTGGCAAAGACCAGTCCCTCTCTCGAGTGGGCTGGATCGAGCGGCAGCGACTCCAGAAAGCCGAGAGCTTCGCGGCGCTGATCGGCGCTCTTGGGCAACGTCATAATCCAGCGGAAATAGACCCTGCGCATTTCGCGATCGAGCGGCGCTTCGAAATTCGTGGTCGGCTGGTCCCAGGCCGACGGCACCATGATGACCGGATATTCTTTGCGCAAGTCGGACACCAATCCGTTGTCGGCCCAACCCTTGGGGCCGAAGAAACTGATCAGGTCCGGAGTGTACGCAACGTGCACGTAGACAACCACGATGCCGGCGACAATGCGCATCAGTCCGAGCGTGGTCGGGTCGCCCGGCTTGAAAAAGAAGTTATTCCAGGCAGTCGCCGCGCGCTGCAGGAATCCTTCGTTTGCGGAAACGCCGCTCATGGCTGGTCCTCTTCATCCGGATTGTGTTTGCTGCCAGTGTGCCGGTTGACGCCGTCGAGGATCTTGAATTCGTGCGGGTGGGTCCGGGGCGTGTGCCAGGGCGGCACGTCCATGTTTGGCTTCGGTATCCACAGAATCGGCACCAACCAGTACAGCAGCGGATCCGACGGATTCGTGAGTTTTCCCTGCGCGTCGAACTCGCCGAAGTAGTACGGCCGGTATGTCGGCCACTGGTACGGTTGCATGCCGACTTTCCAGTCAGCCGGTTGGAGAATGTTATGTTCGACCAGATAAACCCTGATCGTGTCAATCTGGGTTTTCCCGTCGTCGTGCTGATTTTCCTTCATGTTCGCGACATGGCGAACATACGACGGGAGCAGATGTTCGCGGATGGTGTCCGGGGGCATGCGATATTGCGTGTCCAACGGCATGATTTCCGGATGAATGGGAATGCTGTTGTCCGCGCCGCCCAAGTCCTCGCCCCGGGCCATCATGCGCGCCCGCCGCTGTTCATCGGAGATGATCGCCGGGATGACACTCTCCATCTGCATCGTGAGCGAAAGGCGGCGGTAATAGGAGAGCGCCAGCGGATCGGTCATATCATCGGGCCGTCGCGGCGTCTTGAACCAGCGCACGGAGACAGTCTTGTTTTCGTCGGGCTTGTACTTGATGCAGTACCACATCTGACTCGCGGGACCGGGTTGCGGTGAATAAAAGTGGTAGGCGTTGACCAGATACATGAACTGCAAATACGGCCGATAGACGCCCGTCCCGATGATGTTCGACAACCACGGCTGAGTCGGCGGCGCGGTGACGGCCGTCAAAATGCCGCCGAAATGGAAGAGCACGAGCACGCTCACGGCGATCTTGCGGTAGTTGGTGGGCAGTGCGACCAGGCCAGCGCCGACGGCGGCTACGATGCCGCCAAATCCCGCCACCAGACGCATCGAATCCCATTCGCCCGGAATGCCAAAATACGCGACGAAGCAAGTGCCGCTGGCCAGCAGCAACAAGCGGACTTGAGTCGGACGCAACTTTACGGCGACGGCGACGGCAAGCGCCCCTCCAAATACCAGCAACAATTGCAGAATCACCAAGAACCCGGTGGCTTTCGGTTGCGCGAGTCCGATGACGGCCGCGACCAATACCGCGGCGGTCCCGCCCAACGCCAGTTTCCAGATGTGCGTCATGTCTCGGGAGAGCGCTTGTTTGTCCATTGCTTGTCTCCGGTTCGCCGAGGCAAAATCAGGGCACACTTCGTGCCAGAGGCGCTTTTCCAACTAGCGCTGTTTGTTAACGGCGTTTCAGGGTCCTTCGCGCCAATCTTCGTCGTCCTGCCGTGTGCGGTTCGTTCACAGGTTGGTGTGCAACGGCACAAGCGCAACGGTTCTCGCCGCTGCTCGTTGGCGACCAGCGAACCTTTCACGCTTGGGGAAGATAAAGGAAGTGAGGAAAAAATTCAGCGCCGTTTTGCGATTCGAGAGGCGTCTCATCTCCGAAAACCGTTTGGCAAAGTCTAGGGATCATATCACCTGTACCGCTACATTTGGGCCGAGTCGCTGAGGAAACGACCAATTGCGCCAGCTATGCCGGCAGTTTATATACCCAGACTATACAAACATCTCAAATTATCTTTGACCTTTATTTGTTCCAAATTTACTATGTTAGTTACACGGTAAACTCACCCCGAACTATCTGGATTTCCCAGACTAAGCCGTGTGTTCTATTGTTTGCGTGGTAGACCTCGACCTCGAAACGCGGGTGGAACGCGTGAACAGGCGGGGAAAGAAATGTTCTTTTTTCGCGGGAGGTTGCATGTACAGTCTCGTTCTGATGATGGCGATGACGAGCCCGGCCGAAACGCCGACGTTCGGTCTTCGCGGCGGTTGCAGCGGCAGCAGTTGTCACGGCGGCAGTAGCTTCCTGGGTCTCCGGGATGGTGGACTGTTCGGCGGCAGCTGCCACGGCGGCGGGTTCCTCGGTCTTCGCGATCGTTGGGCCAGCCGCGGTCATAGCTGCAACGGCGGCAATAGCTGCCACGGC
Organism: Gemmataceae bacterium; assembly: GCA_041495645.1. GTDB lineage: Bacteria > Planctomycetota > Planctomycetia > Gemmatales > Gemmataceae > JBGQCZ01. The sequence goes on from JBGQCZ010000212.1 coordinate 7,660, forward strand.
GGCAGCGGGTTCCTTGGTCTTCGCGGCCATTGGGGCAGCGGCTGCCACGGCAGCCACGCTAGCTGCGGTTGCTCCGGTAACACCTCGGCTTGCTGTGGCAGCGCTCGCGTCGCCACGTGCGGTTGCTGCGGATCCGCTCCGGCCATGGCGCCGGGCACTCCGCCAGTCGCTCCGCCGGCCAAGATGCCTGAGCCGCCCAAGAAGCCTCAGTGACCCTTGGTGTTGACTCATGAAGGCCGCGTTGTGCCGCAAGGCGCTCGCTCCTTCGGAACAGGAAGCCGGAGATTGCCGACATGAACACTACATCGTGAGAGCCCATCCGTGCCTACGGATGGGCTTCTTTTTTTCGCAACC
>JBGQCZ010000213.1:0-7986 GCA_041495645.1 Gemmataceae bacterium
CGACGAAGAGCGCACGGGGGCCGTGGCGCGGGAAAGGTAGGGGCCGGCATGCGGGAAAACCGCTGACAGATTCACCATGGATCGCCGCTGGGGGAACGCTAACCTGGACCGCCCGACAGAATCATGGACAACACGACGCACCACCCGATTCACCACTCCGCGCTCCACTCCGCGCTCCACTCCGCGCTCCACCTCACCACTTTTTGGACTATCTTTTTTGACAGGTTGGCGCACTGCGGGATGATTCAGGCGGCCAAGGACTTACGTCGAGAATCCGCAATCTACGGCAACCCGGAAAAGTCTAAAGAAGTCCAAGTGGTTCCCGGCCACGGTGAGATGCCTGGTGGGTTTGCCGCCATGAGTACCGTCATGGCGGCCGGGCTATGCACATTTCGCACCCGCTCAATGCTGGCACAACCGCGACAGGGAAACCTGACTGACGGCGCGCAACTTGGCTTCGCGCGCGGCGACTAGATTGACTTAACTATTTCATTATCAAGAACTTACGTAGATAGACCAGAAGCGAACATACCCCCGAAATGTGCTGAGGTCGTGTGTCGTTTTGTTGCGATTCATGGCCGCCGACGCATGCGCAAAGACTTGGCAATCTGCCAGCCAGCGGCAAACTACTCGACTCCCGATGCTTCCCGTGCAGTTCGCATTTGCTAGACCATCTTTGGCCAGTTTGGGTCATGAACCGGAGGAGTCCATGAGGTTGTTGCTTGCTGTTTCGCTGATGATCGTGGGCTTGACCGCAGTCCGAGCCGACGACAAGGCCATCCAGGAAGAGAAAAAGAAACTCGATGGCGTCTGGAAACCCGTGAGCGCAGAAATGGACGGCAAACCGGTGCCGGAGCAACTTCACAAGATCGAAGTCAAGGGCGATAAGTTCGTGGGTCTTGGCCCGGAAATGACGTTTGTACTCGATCCGACCAGGACGCCGCGGCATATCGACCTGATTTCAAGAGTCGGGGGTATGGACGTCAAAGCTCCGGCGATTTATGAGCTCACCGACGACGAGTTGAGGCTGTGCATTCCGCTGACCGAAAAGGGAAAACCGCTCGATCTGAAACGGCCCAAAGGATTTGACACGAAAGCCGCACCCGTCATCTTGATCCGGCTCAAACGGGTCAAATAGACGGGGTGAATTTCAGGTCTGACAGTTGACGTGTCGCCGTACCGTCGGTATTTTGCATTAACCGGTTTCGTGGCGTAGTGGCGCCCGCACGCCGGTGGTTTCCGTCACCGAGTCTAACCAAAGGAGATCGCCATCCCACCAAACGTTCGAGACAACCAACCGCGTGGCGGAGACCGCGATCGTGACCGCGGCCCGCGTATGAACGATCAAATTCGCATCACGCCGATCCGGTTGATCGGCGCAGCCGGCGAGCAAATCGGCGTTATCCCGACTGCCGAAGCCCTGACGATGGCCCGAGAACAGGGATTGGATCTGGTCGAAGTAGCGGCGGTCGAGCGGCCGCCGGTCTGCAAGATCATGGATTACGGCAAGCATCGCTATGAGCAGTCGCGTAAGCAGACCAAGACCAAAGTCCACCAACAAAAGCTCAAGGAAATCCGGGTTCGGCCCAAAACGGGCGAGCACGATATCGAGACCAAGCTGAACCAGGCCAAGAAGTTCCTGGAACATAAGGACAAAGTGCTGCTCAAAGTACTGTTTCGTGGACGGGAATTGCAGCATGTCGAAGAAGGCCAGCGCATTATGAGTTCCATGCTGGAGAAGCTTGTGGACACTTGTAAGCTCGAAAAGCCGCCGTCCATGGAAGGAAAGAGCATGACCGCGATGTTGGCGCCAAAATAATCACAGCGGGTTCGGACTCTCCCCTGCCCGATTGGGGCTAACCCGATACAATATTTTTTCGCAGTGGGATGAAACCGGAACCCCGGGCCGCCCGGGGTTCCGTTTGTTTTTTTCGCGGCCCGCGCCCGCCGCGGCCGAGGACTTGAGTAATGCCCAAACAAAAGACCAACAAGAGCGTCAAAAAACGCATGCGGGTGACCGCCTCCGGCAAGATCAAACGGAACAAGAGCAACAAGCGCCACTTGCTTTCCGGCCGCACCACCAAACGTAAGCGGCAACTGCGCCGACCGGCCATCGAGACTGGTCGAATCGCCCGCAAGTACATTTTGGCCCTGGGAAAATAATCCAGCGCCGGCTTTGAAACTTGGAAATTGGAGTGAGCCATGCCCCGCGCGCGCAGCGGCAAAACGGTGACCCGCGGTCGAAAGCGTACCCGCAAGGCGACCAAAGGTTTTCGCCTCGGCCGTCACAATCTCTACCGGCAATCGGCCGTCGCGCTGATCAAGGCGCGCAAGTACGCTTTCCGCGACCGCCGCGATCGCAAGCGCCAGTTCCGCAAGCTGTGGACGATACGCATCAATGCCGCCTGCCGCATGCGCGGCATGCGCTTCAGCGAGTTCATCCATGGGCTCCAACTCGCTCAGGTTGAACTGGATCGCAAATCGCTCGCCGACATCGCCGTGAACGATCCCGACACGTTCACCGAGCTCGTCGAGCTAGCGCGGAAGCACTTGCCGAAAACGGCTGAGAAATCCGAATCCAAATAGACCACGGATTACACCGATGACACGGATTTCTCGGATTAGTCAATTCATGTGAACTGATCCGCGCAAATCCGTGTCAGCGGCGCAATCCGTGGTCTATTTCTTTGTCGAAGTTGCCATGTCTTCCGAACTCCAGGAACTGGAAAAACGTGCCTTGGCTGAGCTACAGGCCAGCGCGGACGAGACCGCCCTGCGCTCTTGGAACACCAAGTACTTTGGCGATTCCGGCGAGATGAAGCAAGCGCTGAACGCGGTCGGCAAAGTGCCGAAAGAGCAGCGCCCGGCTTACGGCAAAGAAGCGAATCGAATCCGCGAAGCGCTCACGGCTGCGTATGATTCGGCCCTTGCGGCCGAAAAAGAACGTGCCATCGAGCGCAGCCTGTCCCGCGAGCGCCTCGATGTGACGCTGCCCGGCCGGCCGGTGCGCCGTGGCCGCCTTCACCTCGTCACGCAGACTCTTCGCGAAATCTACTCCATCTTCGCCGACCTGGGTTTCCAGTTGTTCCGCTCTCGCGAAGTCGAAAGCGATGAGAACAACTTCGAGCTGCTCAACATGCCGCCGCACCACCCGGCGCGCGACATGTGGGACACGTTTCACACGACGACGCCCGGCGTGCTGCTGCGCACCCATACCAGCCCCGGCCAAATTCACGTCATGCGCGAGTTCGCGCCGAAACCGATCCGCGCCATTCTGCCCGGGATGTGTTATCGCTACGAGCAGATCACCACGCGCAGCGAAATCATGTTCCATCAGGTCGAGGGCCTGGTCGTTGGTGAAGGAATCACCATGGCCGATCTGAAAGGAACGATTCAAGCATTTGCCCGGCGCCTGTTCGGCCAGGAACGCGAAATTCGCATTCGCTCCAGCTACTTCCCGTTCACTGAGCCGAGCATCGAAGTCGATGTGAGTTGGCCGATGACCGACCCGGAAGCCGTTCGCTTGACCAAAGGCACCGGTTGGCTGGAGATCATGGGCGCGGGCATGGTGCACCCGGTGGTGCTGAAGAATGGCGGCTACGATCGGGCGAAATTCAGCGGTTTCGCCTTTGGCATGGGTCCGCAGCGGATCGCCATGCGGCGCTACGGCATCGACGACATTCGCGAATTCTGGAAGAACGACTTGCGGTTTCTCGAGCAGTTCTGAGCGCGACGAGTCCGGTCACTCCATGCGCATACCGAGAAAGATTCGGAAGATCGGGCTGGGCATGTCCGAGCGGAAGTTCACGATCAAGTCGCGGAATCCGCCGAGAATAACGCCGGCCAGCGCGCCGATGAGCAGCCCAACGGTGGCATCGGCGAACGTATCCGTGAGACTCGGATTCTGCGCCGAACCCATCGAAATCAGCCGATGACCGTTCATCAAGCCCGCCAAAGCGCCGACCGCCGCCCCGGAATATCCTCCAACCCAACGCATGTTGCCGCCGCTGAGATAAAGAGCGCTGGTTCCGCCCACCACGCAGCCGATCAACCCGCCGGCTACGATCCAGCCGAGCCAGGCGATGATCGAAGGCCGCGTAAACTTGTAGTCGATCGTCTGGCGCGAACCATAGTAGCTTCCGCTCGAATACGAGTGATCAAACTCATCGAAGCTGTTGCTCGACTGCGGATAGTTGTAAGTGCGCGAGTGGGCATATCCATGAATTGGCCTGGCCAGGCTCAGCGCCTTGACCCCGCCCCACAGCGCGCCGACCAAGACGCCGGCGATAATTCCGGCAATGAGGCCGGATCGGGCGAACTGTTCGGCGGTGGGCGGCCGGTACGAAAGACCTTTGGTTTTCGCCCACGGGGAAAAGTCGTCCGCTTTGTCCAGGGTTTTCGAGCGCACGCCGCCGACGACTTCGGCCCATGACTCAAGCGCCCAGCGGGCGTCTTCCTGCTTTAGGTTCGTTGTCCGCGACATCTCCTCGGCCAGGCCATCGAGTCCGACATGTTTGCCGCGCAACTTCTCGATGAACCCTTTGTTGAGGGCCGCCAAAAGCACGTCTCGTTCGGCCGGCATTTCGGCAAGCGTTTGACCGAGCTGAAATGCCAAAACACGCGGCGTATCCAGGGCGGCATTGCCGGTACTGGCAATCAGGTCACGTAATTTGTCGCGTGCTTGCGAATTCATGGGCGTCTCTCACTCGATGGAGATACGCCCCAAGCATAGCTCATTTGCAAAGCAAAACTTGAGCAGCCAATCGGAAAATTAACTTCACGAATCAATCATTCGCTTACCGGTTCGCTTTCTGGCAGAATCGCACTGAGAAAGCCCACTGGCGTGACGATGGACGTATTCGGGCAGAGTGTCCGAAACATCTTTCCGTCGGGATCGTCTGGTTTCGCAAGATCAAGAATGTCCTTGTCCCAGGTTACCAGGAAACTCGCTTGGCTGGCACAAGCGAGATTCAGAATGTGTTCGTCATCCGGATCGCGGGCATACTTGAAAAGAGCAGAAACGTTTTCGATCGCATGTGCCATATTGCGAAGCCCTTGAAGAAACGTCGCGATATGTTCAGACGTGAGAAGCGGGAATCGCCTTTGAACTGACTCGCGGTTTAGAACATCCTCGATTTCAGAAAGCCCTTCAGCGCTGATTCGAAGTGTGACCTGACCTTCCATTACCAGTCGCAGGCAAGCTCCTGAGGGCCCTGAGGTTTCGCTCCGCCTTGCAGGAGCACAACGGTGTCAAAGATAGCCGTGACAATCACTTCTTCGCGGCTCGGCGTTCGGTGCGAACCTCCTTGACCACCTCGCCCAAGAAAGTGCCAACCTCCTCCTCGGACATCCCGGTCGCCTCAATTGCCGCGGCGAGCGGAGCGGTCATCTTTTCAAACGACGGACCCGATGTGTCAGTACGTTCTTCCGATGCGCCATTGCGACTCTCTTGATCGGCAACCTTCTCCAGGTACGCAGCCAACGTGAGTCCGGCGCGCGCTGCCCGGGCGGCGAGCTTTTGCTCTGTCTCAGGCTTCAGGTTCAAAACGACGCTCATGTTCCGCCCGTAATGTCCTCTCCGCACCATGATATCGCGTTCTGCTCGCGGCGCGAAGATCCAAAGCCGGTTTGGTTTCAACCCGAGTTCAAGATTTGGATCTGGATCATGCCGCAGTTTCGACGGATTCAGCCTCAGCGAGTTCGGGCGCGGTTACGATGAAGCCGCACTGGCTCAACCAACGGACCAACGCGGCGATGGTTCGCGCGGAGGTGAATCGCGTCGCGATCAGTTCGACTGAATTCGACGGCGTCTTGGAAGTTAAATGCAGACTGGCGGTTCGGTCGGGCTGTTTCAGGGCCAGGGGGGCGAGGCGGAGGGTAGGCGAGGTCGTGGCGAGGACAGGACCTGCCGGCAAGCGGCGATCGAGGTCCACGAGCGCGGCGGCCTGGGCCCGGTCGAGTCCCGTGATTAACACCAGATCGACGGCGTCGAATACCGACGAGATTGTGACCGCCTTCAATTTCTGTTCGGCTTCCAGAATCGTGAAGCGGCCTTGGTCGACATTTTGGCGCAAAGCCTGTCGCAATCGCTCCGGCATTGCGGCGCGTTCGGCGGGATCGGGGTCGAACAGCACCAGCGAGGCGCCGCCATACAGGGCGGCAACCGCCAGATCGATTGCGGCTGCCGATCCGCCGAAGACACCGATGCGTGCGGGGATCGGCACATCTCGCCATGCCACGGCCTGATCGCGCCGTTGCCGCGCGAGTTGTCGCCGTTCTACCCCGGCCGGATGCAGGGCGTTGTGCACGAACGCGGCCCGCTCCGCCGCGTATCCTTCGTCCAGGCCAAACTTCCAACCGTGAACCATCGATTCGACGACGACCAAACCAATCGGGTCATGCGCACGAATGGTTGGACGAATCCAACCCGAATGCTCGCACACCCGTGTCCACCAACTGCGTTGGCCAAGCAGGCGATCCGCACGCCGCCCACGATCCTGAACGTCGGCGACGAACCAGTTCAGTTCGGTTTTCGCCGACCGCGGACCGAACGCATGGTCGATCAACCCAAGAGACTTTGCCGCTCGGGCCGGTAGCACTTGATTGCGAATGAGCATCTCCCCGGCGCGGCGAAACCCGACCAGCCGCGGCAATCGCTGGGTACCGCCCCAACACGGAAGCAGCCCATCATCGACGGCACTGAAACCGATCCGCGTTTCCGGTCGGGCAACGGCGAGGCGAAAATCGCAGGCCAAAACCAGTTCCAATCCGGCGTTCGTGCATTCTCCGTCGAGCAACGCGACCGTCGGCATCACCGTAGAGAGGTTTTCCAAACGTTTGAAGACTGTTTGCCCAAGCTGAGCGTAACGACGACGCGAATCGTCGTCGGTCAGTCCGGCGTATTCGTTGAGGCTCGGCCCGGTGAGAAAGCAACCGGGACGGCCGCCGCGCAGAATCAGCACGTCCGCGGCGGCACTTCGTTCGAGCGAACGCAGAGCCTGGTCGAAATCGCGCAACAGGCCGCGCGTGAGCGTGGTCTCGCCAAAGTAAATCGTGGCGACACGATCGGAGCATTCGAGGCGGATTCGGCTTGATTCACCGGGCATGGGCGGCGCCTCCTTGCGGCTGACAGAGGTCGCACATGATCGGCAAACGGGGCGATCTGGTCAATGCGAATCGAGAACTGAGCATCTGTTTCGCCGTTCACTGGAAGCGCGTCATGAGAGCGTTCAGCAACTCCTGGCTGGCCGCGCGATCGACCGCCATCGGCGGTAAGCCATCGAGCCGGTGCAAACCGCCCCAACCGAGTTGGAGGCTCAGCCCCGAGTGTTCGGCGGAACGATTGAACTGCTCGCGCAGCCGGGCCGCCCACACCACGCCGAACCGGTCACGGAAATCGCGCCAAGCCCGATCCTCGTCCGGCGCGCCCCGCAAACGAAGCCAAAGTGGAATGGATGCAAGCCACGGAGCCGCCGCCGCCAGGCCAAGCGCCCAGGCACGTTCCGTTTCGCTCGGATCGCTATCAATTTGTCGCAGCTCGATCAGACATGCAGCCAACAGGGCCAACGCCCCCAGTCCGTGGCGCGTCGGCACATAGTTCAAGAGCCCGACGACCACCGCAATTCCCAGAAATCCGAGGCGAATCGGATCGAGCGGCAGATCAACATTCGAAAACAGGCGCTGGGCCAGCGGCAAAAGCAACACAGCCAACAGGCCCAAAACCACGGCATTCCACGCCACCGCTCCCGGCTTGCGCGCCCCCAGCACCGCGACCCCCGCACACCCAGTCAAGCACAGCGCCAAATAGCGCATCGCCACCGAACCACTCGCCGCGCCGCCGGCCCAAGCCAACCACGCCGCTATCGCCCAAGCATGCGCATGAATGAGCGTCGTACGCCGGTCCACCCATGCCGACCACGCCAATGGTGCGCCGCCCAAGAGAATCGCTATTGTCCACATCGCGGATTGCAGAAGTCAGAGGTCAGA
>JBGQCZ010000214.1:0-7928 GCA_041495645.1 Gemmataceae bacterium
ACTAACCGGTTTCAGAATGTTGTCGCCGGTTACCGCCTGCGCTTGCCCGGGGGCAAACCGGGTCAACATTTTAGTCCCTGGATACCGCCGGCGCGCGGCCCGCGGCGCCGGCTTACCCCTGCGACTACGGCCCTGCGTTTAGAGGCCCGCGGCGCAGGCTGAAGCCTGCGACTACGGCCCTGCGTTTAGTTTCTCTCCTTCCGGCGAAAACTCGGCATCCCACCAGTCCATATCTGCAAAAACCATGCTTCCCATGATCACTTTTTCGCCCGTGGCGGGATGCGCGAACTCCTCGTCCGACGGCAACGGCGTGATCTTCCGCGAGCCGCACTCCAAGCATCGCGGCGGGCTCGATCTATTGCGCCGCCATTCAATCCGGCGCGACAACTGATCAGTTTCCTCCGCGGCAGTGCGGCCGACGAAGTCCAATCGCTGCACCCGCTTGACGTCGCCGGCAAGCAAGTCGGCCAGGGATTTCTCCAGTTCTTTGACTTCCGGCAGGTACTCGGCGACTACAAACTTGTCGCAACCCTTGCACCAAGCCGCTTGTTGATCGACGTGAATTAACGAACCGTCCGCCAATCTGTAATTCAAGTACGCGGAGAAAGCGATCGCTTCCTTTCGGCCGGATTTGGGCAAGCTGTATTCGATTAATCCTCGACCCATTACTCAACCCCATAAGCCGATGGCGTCGATAACGACCAACGCTTTCAGCGTACCTTTTTTCACTTCAGAATGTCGTTGATTTGGCACTCGGAGCCCGCGCTCGACGAGTCAATCCCTTCCGTTTGATCGAATGCCAGTTGTCGACGTTGCTCGCATATCTGAAATTGCGTATACTATTCAGGGTCACATCGTCAGAGGGCCTCGCGTGCGCGCATTTCTTGGAGAAGTACGTCGTGATTGCTTCAATGCGAATTCTGTGGATCGGATCATTCCGCAATCCTGCGCGGAACACAACTCGCCGCGCAACCCGCCTCACGACGACGCTCACCTCTTTCCGCACAAAGTTTTTGCGAGCTTCGTATGCGTGTCGCAACTCTTGTTGCGGCAGTCGGATAGGTTCGCCAAGACGCTTTGCGGCCGGAGTGAGAAAGTTTGATTTAGTTTGGAAACACCCAACTGGATTATTCCAAGATGCCGTGCAAGGGACCGCCGCGCGAGGCCAGCTCATTCACTCGCTTCGTTACGGCCGGGTCTTCTTCGAGTGGCGGGGCATGGTGAGGCTTAATCCTTGCGTCGATCACCAGCGAGCCGGAGCAGCCCCAATGTTTGCGGTCGGTGAATTCGCAGCTGCCGTAGATGTCCGCGGCCGGGTCGGAGCGTGTGAATGTAATCCACAGGAAGTTGTTGAGCGATTCGGCGGTGAAGGCACTGTCATCCACGACGGCGATCAGCGGAAAGGCGTTCATGGGATGACCGGGGCCGAGTTCGCGGACGAGCCGGTTCATCGCCTCTTCGCGGCCGTTCTTTGCTGGAGGCCCGGTGACCGCCAGCACACCCGGCAAGCACAGCCTTGGGGAATGGAAGCCATCGGGCAGACTCAGACTCGACGGCATCTCACTCGGCAACTCGCGCCGCACCGTCCCGGCCGCCGCGATGACGACTTTCGATCCGGCGTTCAAGCCCGTACCGGTGTAATCGAGCGTATCGATGGTGGTGCGCGTTTGAAAATGCAGATCGGTCCGCCAATCGACGCGCGAAAGCATGTGCCGGAAGAACGCAGGAATGTCGTGAATGTCCAAACCGGGATCGTCTTCCTTCGCGGCGATCAGCAGGTACTTTGCCAACGACAATTGACCCTGGCCCAGAACCGCGTTGCCGATGGTCAACAACTCCTGCGGTTTGCGTTCGCTCGCGTACGGCACATAGCGCTCGCTGCCGATTGCCAGCAACAGCGGATGCACACCGGCGGCATCGACGGCATGGACGGCATGCAAGCCGGGAATCACGGTTGGAATAATCGGCCCGGTGATTTCGTGAATGATGTCGCCGAAACAAGTGTCCTCTTGCGGCGGGCGGCCGACGACGGTGAACGGCCAGATCGCGTCCTTGCGATGATAGACCTTCTCGACATTCAAAACCGGAAATGGATGCGCGAGCGAATAGTAGCCGAGATGATCGCCGAACGGTCCTTCGGGCAATTGCTTGTCGGGATCGACCGTGCCGGTGATGCAGAAATCGGCGTCTGCGAAAAGAGGAGAGCCATTCGGTTGCGGGATCATGCGTACGCGCCGCCCGCCGAGCGCTCCGGCAAATGCCAGTTCGGGCAGTCCTTCGGGCAACGGCATCACGGCGGAGAGTGTCATGGCCGGCGGACCGCCGACTGCGATTGTCACGCGAAACGGCACGCCCTTGCTAAGCGCCGCCGCGTGGTGCACGCCAATCCCGCGATGAATCTGGTAGTGCAAACCAATTTGCCGGTCGGCTTGATACTCCCCGCCCGAAAGCTGGATGCGATACATCCCCAAGTTCGAATTCCGCCATCCCGGCCGCTCGGCGTCCTCCGTGTAGACCTGCGGCAAGGTGACAAACGCCCCGCCGTCACGCGGCCAATTCTGAATTTGCGGCAACTTGGAAATCGTGATTTGGTTGCCGAGGACCGGCCCGCGGCGAACGAACTTGGGCCGCAGATTCCACAATGTCCGCGGCACGTCGCGATAACGCCACGGGCGTTTCCAGAATGCGCTCGAGTCAATCTTCAGTTCAATGAGATGCCGCACGCGTTCCAGTGTGTCGCGGAAAAGAAATCGCATCCGCTCCATCGTGCCTAACAAATTGCACACGACGGGAAACCGGCAACCCTTGACGCGCGTGAAAAGCAAAGCCGGCGAGCGCGAGCGATAAGCCCGTCGCTGAATCTCGGCCAGTTCCAGAAACGGATCGACCTCGGCGTCGATGCGCCGCAATTGGCCATGGCGCTCCAGGTCGTTCACGCATTCGCGCAGCCCGCGATAACCCATGCGTGTAGTGTCGATGCGGATGGCGGAAATTCAAGCTCATTGAACCAGACCAACTGCCGGCTACCTGCCTTACGTGTGAGCGAGAGTCGCCTAACCCTTGTGCGAATGGCAATCGGTATTGGATCCCGAATACGCGAGCGGCACGTGTATCGTCAGTTAGATTCATGGTTTAGGTCAAATCAATTTATGAGGTCAATTCTTGGCATGGCGTGTGCGTCACGTCTGCCACTCTCTCATGTAACCAGTTCCTCGATGCTCTCCGCCGCTTGCACCGGCACCCGAGGAACCTTCAGAACATGTCTCTCCTTGCTGAAGCGCCAGCGTCTTTACCCGTTCACGATTTACCCGACGACTTTCTCGTTTGCACTTGCCGGCAAGTCACCAAGGGCCAGGTGGCTTCCACCGTTCGCAACGGCCACTCCACCGTCGTCAGCATCGGCCACGATTGCTTGGCCGGCACCGGCTGCACAAGTTGCCACGACCTCCTCACGCGTCTCATCACCGCTTACAAGCCGCACGGGCCGGGCAATCCAGCGCCCAAGTCCAGTAACGGCGCCTTCGTCCCTGCGCGAGTCAACCCGGTGGCGAGGTCCGACAAGACTAATCCGATCGAACGCATGAAAGAGGAAAAGGACGGTCTCGACGCCATCGACGACATCATGGAGCGCGCCGAAGCCGGCGACTGGCGCGAATTGTCCGAGGACGACAAGCAGCGCTTCAAATGGCACGGACTGTTCTTTCGCAAGCAAACGCCCGGACATTTCATGTTGCGGCTGCGGATGACCGGCGGTCAAAGCAATGCGAAGCAGTTTCGCGTGATCGCCGATTTGTGCGATGAATACGGCAAGGGGTTTTGCGACCTGACGACGCGGCAGCAGATTCAACTCCGCTGGTTTGGAATTGCCGACGTGCCGGAAATGTGGCGGCGGTTGAATGACGTCGGGCTGCATAGCAAGCAAACCGGCATGGACAACATTCGGGGAGTGATCGGCTGCCCCATGGCGGGCATCGCGGCCGACGAACTGCTCGACGCCACGTTGGTGGCGCGCGAATTCAACGATCGCATCCTCGACAACAAGGACTTCACCAACCTGCCGCGCAAGTTCAACGTCACGATGACGGGTTGCTTGGAAAACTGTTGCCACGCCGAGACTCAGGATTTGGCGCTCGTGCCGTCTCACCGCGAACTCGACGGCGTGCCGGTCAACGGTTTCAATGTGTTGGTGGGCGGCAAGCAGGGGTCGGGTGGATACACGCCCGCGCAATCGCTGGATGTCTTCACGCGACCGGCGGAAGCAGCCGATCTGTGTGCGGAAATTGTCGGCATCTTCCGCGACTTCGGCCTGCGCGAGCAACGAACCAAGGCCCGCCTTGCCTTTCTCCTCGAACAAAAGGGACTGGCTTGGTTTCGCGAGGAGTTGGCGTCGCGTTGGGGCCAGCCGTTGCTTCACGCCGGACCGGACCTGCGCAAGAAACACCATGTCGATCACCTCGGCATTCACCCACAAAAACCGGCCGCACCTGACACTTCGGCGCTCCATTCGGTGGGCATGTTGGTGCCCGTGGGAAGAATCACCTCGGCCCAATTGCGGGGCGTTGCCGACCTGGCTGATTCCTACGGCACCGGCGAGATTCGACTGACGGTTCAACAGAATCTCGTGGTGCCGAACGTACCCGAATCGCGCCTTGAGGGGTTGAGAAGCGAACCCATCTTCAAAGACCTCCCACATGATCCGTCTCCCATTATGCGCGGCCTGGTGGCCTGTGTGGGCAGCGACTACTGCCATTTCGCGTTGATCGAAACCAAGGGTTGGGCAATCGAGGTAGCCCGCGAACTTGAGAAGCGGACTGCCGGGCGCACACCCCTGCCCTTGTCGATCCATTGGTCCGGGTGCCCGGCCGGTTGCGGGCTGCACCAGGCCGCCACCATCGGGTTGCAAGGGTGCCGAACGCGCATTGATGGCAAAGTGACCGACGCGGTTCACGTGTTCGTGAAAGGCAAATCGGGCCCCGAGGCTCGCGTTGCCGAAGATCTGATGTACGACGTGCCCTGCGATCAATTGGCCGCGGCGCTCGAGCCACTCGTGAAGTATTTGCCCCGTTGACCAGTCGCCTGCGGCGTTGCCAACGAATGGACTTATGACTGCGGACAAAGAAACCATCTGTCCTTATTGCGGCGTCGGCTGCCGATTGCAGGTCGCGGGCGATCCGCTGCGCCAGTTGACCGTACGCGGCGTGGCCGACGCCCCGGCCAACTTGGGTCGAATCTGCGCTAAGGGCTCGCTCTTGGGCAAGACGATCAACACACCCGACCGGCTGACTCATCCTCTGATACGACACGGCGTGCGCGATCAGTTTCAGCCTGCCGATTGGAACACCGGCATTCGCTTCGCGGCGGAGCGATTTCTGAATGTGCTGAACACGCACGGACCGGACGCGGTCGCATTTTATGGCTCCGGCCAACTCGATACGGAAACGTCTTATTTGGTTGGTAAGCTGTTCAAGGGCACGCTGCACACGAACAATACGGATTCGAACAGCCGCCTGTGCATGGCGTCCGCCGTGGCCGGCTATCGCACCAGCTTGGGCAGCGATGGCCCGCCGTGCTGTTACGAGGACATCGATCATGCCGACGTGATTTTGGCGATCGGCGCCAACATGGCCGAGGCCCACCCGGTATTGTTCGACCGAATTCGGGCGGCGAAGAAGTTCGGGCAGGGGCCCTACCTCGTCACGGTCGACCCGCGCCGCACGCCGACCGCCCGCGACTCCAACTTGCACATTGCCCTGACGCCGGGCAGCGATATCGCCCTGCTCAATGCCCTCGGCCGTCTGATTTCCGATCTCGGCTACGCGGATCGACAGTTTATCGACAATCACACGACGGGTTTCGCGGAGTACTGCGACTTTCTGCGTGCCGGCGATCTGGACGAATGGTGCGCCGCCTGCGGCATTGGCCGCGACGTGCTCAAGGGTTTGGCCCACCGGATTGGCAAATCCAGAGCTTTTCTCAGCTTCTATTGCATGGGCCTCAGTCAAAGCATCGTTGGAACGTGGAAGAACAACGCGCTCATCGACTTGCATCTGCTGACGGGTCAAATTGGCAAAGTCGGAGCGGGACCGTTTTCGCTCACCGGTCAACCGAATGCCATGGGCGGGCGGGAGACGGGGCTGCTTTCGCATCAGCTTCCCGGTTATCGCTTCGTCGAGGATGAAGGCCATCGCCGGGAGCTCGAAGCCTATTGGAACCAGTCGCCGGGGAGTATCAAGCCCGCCCCGGGCCTGACCGCGGTCGAGATGTTTCGTGCCTTGGAGAAAGGCAAACTCAAGGCGATCTGGATCGCCGCGACAAACCCGATGGTGAGCCTGCCCGATCTGCACCAGACGCGTCGGGCACTGGAAAAGGCCCAGCTCGTCATTGTCTCCGATGCCTATCACCCGACCGAAACCACCGAATTTGCTCATGTGCTTTTTCCCGTTGCACAATGGGGCGAAAAGGAATGGACCAGCACCAGCAGCGAACGGCTCGTGAGCCACAGCCCGAAGCTGTTTGAACCGCCCGGCGAGGCCAGGCCGGATTGGCGGATCATCGCGGATGTCGCGCGCGCCTTGAATCTGCCCGGATTCAACTTTCAAAGCGCCGCCGAAATCTGGGAAGAGTTTCGCCCGCTGACGACCGGCCGGCCGTGCGACATGACCGGCATCACCGCCGAACGGTTGCGCCGCGAACGGCATGTCTATTGGCCGTGCCCCAGCGCCGGACACCCGGGCATGAAGCGCCGCTACCTGGACCGGATCTTTCCCACGCCCGACGGCAAGGCGCGATTCTTGCCGCGCCCGCATCTCCC
The DNA here is from genome assembly GCA_041495645.1 of Gemmataceae bacterium. GTDB lineage: Bacteria > Planctomycetota > Planctomycetia > Gemmatales > Gemmataceae > JBGQCZ01. The sequence goes on from JBGQCZ010000214.1 coordinate 6,812, forward strand.
GCCACGCGAACCATCCGATCACGAGTTCCCCTTCGTGCTCACGACGGGGCGGCTTTACTCGCACTGGCACACGCTGACGCGCACGGCCAAATGCAAGAAGCTCGTGAAACGCGAGCCGGGCCCCTACGCTGAAATTCACCCCGACGATGCGATTCGGCTGGACGTAACCGATGGCGAACTCGTGCAGTTGTCGAGCCGCCGCGGGACCATTCAATTGCCCGCCCGCGTCAGTTCGAACGTCGCACCGGGACTGGTCTTCGTGCCGTTTCACTGGGGCGACCTCTTTGCTCCCGGTCAGGCCGCCAACTATCTGACCATCGCCGCGACGGACGCCGTGTCCAAACAGCCGGAACTGAAATTCTGCGCGATCGCGGTGGAGAAAATCGAAACCCACAAGCCGGTTCCCGCGATCACCAGGGCACTTTCCGCCGTTTCTTGAGGAGCATCGATGAATCTGAAAGACTTTCGCCGTGCCGGACACTGGCCTACGCTGCTCAGTTCGTTCCTGTACTTCGACATTAGCTTCATGATCTGGGTCCTGATCGGCGCTCTGGCCGTGAGCATTTCCGCCGATCTGTGGCCGAGGCCGGACGGCGTCGCTCTCGATGCCCATCTCGCGTCCATCGCCTCGAAGAAGGGCTTTCTGGTCGCCATTCCGTTGTTGGGCGGTTCCATTCTGCGCCTCGTGCTGGGCTTGATGACGGATCACATCGGCGCCCGCCGGACCGGAATCGTCGGCCTGACGCTGACCACGCTGCCATTGCTCCTGGGTTGGCTGTGGGCGGACTCGATGACCGAACTGATCCTCGTGGGCCTGCTGCTGGGGGTTGCCGGGGCCAGCTTTGCCGCCGCCCTGCCGCTGGCGAGCCGCTGGTATCCGCCGGAACATCAAGGACTCGCGATGGGTGTCGCCGGCGCCGGCAATAGCGGCACCGCGTTTGCCACGCTGTTCGGTCCAATCCTGGCCAAACAATTCGGCTGGCACGCGGTCTTCGGACTGGCCCTGATTCCATTGGCGCTCACCTGGGTGATCTTTGTCGTGTTCGCCAAGGACAGCCCGAACCAGCCGGCCCCCAAGCCGTTGTCGGCGTATGGGGCCGTGCTGCGCCAGCGCGAT